>NZ_JBKZWT010000044.1:0-20722 GCF_047759905.1 Sinomonas sp. G460-2
GAGCGCCGTCGTCTGTTGTCGGTGCCGGATGTGCCCGCGGAGGCCGCACGGCTCTGGGCGCGCAAGGAGGCCCTGCTCAAGGCGCTCGGCACGGGCCTGCGCTCGGACCCTGCCGCCGTCGAGACGCTCGGGGACGGCCGGGTCGACGACGTCGACACGCGGGCGCTCGGCTTGCCCCCGGGCTTCGTCGCCGCCGTTTCAGTAGCCTCGGTGCCGGCTATTTCGGAAGCGGCGGAAGCTTCTCGGCGTAGAGCCAGGGGCGGAGCACGCTAGCGGCGTCGAACTTCCGGGCCCCCGCGCACACGCGGTCGAGGAGCTCGATGAACTCGGCCGTCGAGGCCTGCCCGTGGCGTCGCTCGGACGCGAACGCCCGAAGCGAGCGGAAGAACCGGTCGTCGCCCACCGCGCGGCGCACGGCGTGCAGCGCGAGCGCGCCGCGCTTGTAGACGCGATCGTCGAACATGAGGTGCGGGCCCGGTGCGCCGATGCGGAGGTCCTCGGGAAGGCTCGCGAGGTACTTCCACGCCGTCGAGGCGCGTTCCTTCGCAGACGCGAGGCCCGCCGCGTCGCTCCACAGCCACTCGGCATAGCACGCGAAGCCCTCGTGCAGCCAGATGTCCTCCCAGCGCCGCACGGTCACGGAGTTCCCGAACCACTGGTGCGCGAGCTCGTGCGCGAGCAGCCGCTGCGCCTCCCACGTGCGCCGCAGGTGATTGCGGCCCATGATCGAGAGGCTCTGGGCCTCGAGCGGGATCTCGAGCTCGTCCTCCGTCACGACGACCGTGTAGTCGCGGAACGGGTAGGGGCCGAACAGCTCCGAGAACAGCTTGACCATCTTCACTTGGTCCCTGAGCCCCGAAGCGGCCTCGCCCCGGAGCTTCGGCGACACGTTCGCGAAGACCCGCACGCGGCCGGAGCCGCGGTTCGGCAGCTTGCCGAGCTCGATCTCCTGATAGCGGCCGATCAGGAGCGTCGCGAGGTAGGGCGCCATGGGCTCGAGCTGCTCGTAGACCCACGTCTCGCGGCTCGAGCGCCTTCGGTGGCCCACGAGGAGGCCGTTCGAGATCGCGCGGTACCCCGCGTCCGCCGTCACCGTGATGCGGAACGGCGCCTTCTGGCTCGCGTGGTCGTTGCACGGGAACCACGTCGGGGCGCCGACCGGCTGCCCTGCCACGAGCACGCCGTCGTCGAGCTCCTCCCAGCCGACCTCGCCCCACGGCCCCCGCACGGGCCGGGGCGTGCCCTCGTAGCGGACGTCGAGCTCGAAGCGGGCGCCCTTCGGGATCGCGGGGCGCACGGCCACGACGAGCTGATCGCCGCGCTGGGCCAGCTTCGCCGGCTTCGCGCCGTCCACGGTCACCTTCGTGGCGCGGAGGCCCGCGAGGCTCAGCGTCACGGCGTCGAGCTTCTCGCGCGCCTCAGCCTTGATCCGGGCGCGGCCCGCCAGGCGGTTGCTCCCGAGCTTGAGGTCGAGGTCGAGGTCGTAATGCGTCACGCGATACTCGTCGGTGCCGTGACCGGGGGTGTAGGGATCGGGGAGCGCCTTGCTGTGGTGGGACTTGCCGTTCTTCGGGCTCACCGGGTGGGTACCTCCGGCTCGCGCCACGGCGCCACGGGGTTGCCCCGCCAATACGTTCCCGCCGGGATGCCCTCGCCGCGCATCACGAGCGACGCGGGGCCCACCGTGGCCCCCGAGTCGATGCTCGCGCCGGGCAGGATGACCCCGTGCGGGCCGATCGTGGCTCCCTGGCCGAGGTTCACGGCGTCGATGCTCATGATCCGGTCGTGGAAGAGGTGGGTCTGAATCACGCAGCCGCGGTTGACCGTCGACCCGGGGCCGAGTGCCACGAGGTCCGCCTCCGGGAGCCAGTAGCTCTCGCACCACGCGCCGCGGCCAATCCGTGCCCCGAGTAGGCGCAGCCACCAGACGAGCGCGGGCGTTCCCGCGGCGGCGCGTGCAAACCACGGCGCCGCGACCATCTCGACGAACGCGTCCACGACCTCGTTGCGCCACACGAACGAACTCCACAGCGGGTGTTCGCTGGTGCGGATGCGCCCCACGAGCAGCCACTTCCCGACGACGGCGGAGCCCGCCGCGATCGCGCGCCCGTCGTGGTCGAGCACGGGCACGGCGACGGCGCGCATGCCCACCTCGTTCTCCTCGTCCATGAGCGCGTAGCCCAGTGTCCGGATGCGTTCGATCTCGGCGCGGAACTCATCGCGGTCCGTGATCGACTTGGGTGCGACCGGCACGAGCTCGAGCGTGTCGACGAGCTTCGCGCTCTCCCCCGGTTCCGCGAACGCGACGAGCGCCTTCCCGACCGCCGAGCAGTGCAGGTAGCCGCGGTAGCCGGGATCGCTCGTGACGCGGAAGGCCTTGGGGCCGTCGACCTTCGCGACCGTGAGGAAGCGATCCTCGTCCTGGACGGCGAGAATGCTCGCTTCCTGGGTCTTCTCGGTGAGCCGCGTGAGCACGGGAGTGGCCGTGCCCGCGTAGCCGAGGCTGTTGGAGACGTAGAGGCCGAGCTGGAAGACGCGCAGGCCGAGGCTGTACTTCTTCCCCTCGGGCTCGAAGTCCACGAACCCGGCGCGCTGCAGGGACTGGAGGAGCCGGTAGGCCGTGCTGAACGGCAGGTCCGCGCGGCGCGAGAGATCCGCCGCCGTCGTGGCGCCCGGGGCGTCGCCGAGCATGACGAGCAGGCTCAGGGCCTTGCCGACCATGTCGGTTTTTCCGATGCCTGCCTTAGCTGGCTTCTCGGTGAGGATCTCATCGCCGGTGATCGAGGTCATACGTCGATAGTGGCACAGTTTCCACATTGTGGCAACGTTCGCCAGATTGTGGAAATAGTTCTTGACTTGTGAGCCAAGGCACAGGATCATCGTTTGTATCGCGAAAGCGACTTCCACGATGCGGTTATGTTTCGAATCGCACCGACCAGCAAGCAGGAGCCATGACCACACGACGCTGTGTACGGATCGCCGTCGCCGGGTCCGGATTGATCGGCCAGGAGCACATCGGCCGCATCGCCGACAACTCGGAGACCGAGCTCAGCGGCATCGTCGATCCCGCCCCGGCCTCCCGCGAGGTCGCCGATCGGTACGGCGTTCCCCTCTTCGGGAGCCTCACCGAGCTCTTCGCGGCCCAGCGCCCGGACGGCGTGATCCTCGCGACCCCCAACCGCTTCCATGTGTCCGGCGGACTCGAGTGCGTCGAGGCCGGCGTCCCCGTCCTCGTCGAGAAGCCCATCGCCGAAACGGCCGACGACGCCGAGCGGCTCGTCGCTGCTGCCGAGGCCGCGGGCGTTCCGCTCCTCGTGGGACACCACCGGAGGCACAGCCCGCTCCTCGCAGAGGCGGGCCGGATCATCGGCGAGGGCGGGCTGGGAGCGGTGGTCGCCGTCGTCGGCACCGCGCTGTTCCGCAAGCCGGACGACTACTTCGACGTCGGGCCCTGGCGAAAGCAGCCGGGCGGCGGGCCGATCCTCATCAACCTCATCCACGAGGCGGACGGCCTGCGCGCCCTGTGCGGGGAGATCGTGCGGGTGCAGGCCACCGCGTCGAGCGCCGCGCGCGGCTTCGAGGTCGAGGACACGGTCGCGATGACGCTCACGTTCGCGAACGGGGCGCTGGGGACGTTCATGCTCTCCGACGCCGCGGCCGCGGTGTCCTCATGGGAGCAGACCTCGCGCGAGAACCCGGCCTATTCACACGCCGACGACGAGGACTGCTACCTCATCGCCGGCACCCGCGGCTCGCTGGGCATCCCCACGATGCGCCTCCGCACCTACGCCGGCGATGCCTCGTGGTGGGAGCCCTTCGAAAGCCGCACCGCCGCCGTCGAGCGCCACGATCCGCTCGCCGCACAGCTCGCGCACTTCGCCGCCGTCGTACGCGGAGAAGCCGAGCCGCTCGTCACCGGACGGGACGGACTCCAGTCCCTCCGCGTCGTCGAATCCGTCCTCGAGGCCGCCCGGACGGGCGGCCTCGTTGAGGTGCCCGCCCCGCCCGTCCGAACCCCATCCGCACGAACCCAACCCACCCAAACCCCGTCCGCCCCCGCTGCATCGACGCAGAACTGAAGGAATCCCCATGACCACAGCATCCGCTGCCCCGCAGAAGACCCCGGTTCGCGCCGCAATCGCGAGCTGGGTGGGAAGTGCCCTCGAGTACTACGACTTCTTCATCTACGGCACCGCCGCCGCCCTCGTGTTCAACAAGATCTTCTTCCCGAACGCGGCGCCCGGCGTGGACATCCTGCTCTCCATGGCGACGTTCGGCGTCGGCTACGTGGCCCGGCCCATCGGCGCGTTCTTCATGGGCCACTGGGGGGACAAGTTCGGCCGCAAGAACGTGCTCATCGGCACCGTTCTGCTCATGGGCGTCTCGACGTTCCTCGTAGGCTGCCTGCCCACGTACGCGCAGATCGGCGTCTGGGCCCCGGTCTTCCTCGTGGCGCTCCGCCTCCTCCAGGGCTTCTCCGCCTCCGGCGAGCAGTCCGGCGGCACGTCGATGTCGCTCGAGCACTCTCCCGAGAACCGCCGCGGCTTCTTCACGAGCTTCACGCTCGCCGGCACGCAGTTCGGCCAGGTCATCGCGGCCGCCGTCTTCATTCCGGTCTCCGCGCTCCCGAACGACCAGCTGCTCTCGTGGGGCTGGCGCGTCCCGTTCTGGATCTCCGCTCTCGTGGTGATCGCCGGCCTCATCATCCGTGCCCGCCTCACCGAGACGCCCGTCTTCAAGGAGGAGGCCGCGACCCAGGAAGTCGCCAAGGCGCCGCTCGCGATCCTGTTCCGACACCACTGGAAGGCCGTGATCCGCGTGGCGCTCTGCGCACTCGTCTCGACGGTCTCGACCATCTACGGCGTGTACGCCCTCGCGTTCGCGACGAGCACGGTCCACCTCGACAAGGGCATCATGCTCTGGGTCGGCGTCACGACGAACCTGCTTTCGCTCGTCACCATCCCGCTCTGGGCCCTCCTCGCGGACAAGATCGGCCGCAAGCCCGTGTTCATCATTGGCGTCCTCGGCTCGGGCTCTGCCATGTTCCTCTACATGCCGGCGATCGTGAGCGGGAACTACGCGGCCATCTTCGGCGTCGCGATCCTCATGTCCGGCATCCTCTACATGGCCGAGAACGGGATCTTCCCGGCGTTCTTCTCCGAGATGTTCCCCACCAAGGTCCGCCTCTCCGGCATGGCCATCGGAACCCAGGTGGGCTTCGCTATCGCGGGCTTCGCGCCGACCATCACGGCGGCGATCGCTGGCAAGGGCGCCGACGGCTGGGTTCCCGTGGCGTGGTTCACGATCGTCGCGTGCCTCATCGCGGCCGGCGCGGCGCTCACCGCCAAGGAGACCGCGCACAAGACCCTCGCGCAGATCGACGCCGAGGCGGAGGCCATCCACGCGGCGTCGGCCGCGCCGAAGGTCGCCACCGCGCAGTAGCCCTTGTTCCTGCGGCGGCGCCGTCAGATTTGCCCGCTCCGGCGGGCGAGCCTGGCGGCGCTGCTGCGTTCCTGGTCGGAAAGGGCGCGTGGGGTGGGCCTTCGCTGGCTGATGTGCTACGAAGTGCTACGATTGGTCGGTGAAGACGATCAGCCAGCGTGAACTGCGGAACGACAATGCTGAAGTGATGCGCGGCGTCGAAGCGGGCGAGACCTACACGGTGACCCGACGTGGCGTACCGATCGCCACCATCTCACCCCTCGTCGACACGTCTGATATGCACTGCCTCCGCCCTGCCAGAAAACACCCTACCTACTCGCTGCAGAAGCGCGCCGTCAGCGGCATACCCACCCGGGCGACCCTAGACGAGATCCGGGGCGAGCGGTGAGGCGCTGGTACCTTGACACCTCGGCGGCTCTCAAACTCCTCATCGAGGAATCGGAGTCAGCAGCTCTCGCCGCCGCTATCGACGCGACTGAACCCGACCTGGTCGCGTGCTTCCTTTTGGAGACCGAACTTCGACGTGCAGTCCACCGGGACCCGAGCATCAATCAAAGCGATGTCTCCGGGTTCCTCGAAGGCGTCGGGCTCTATGAGATCCCCGTCTCCTTGTTCCAGGAGGCTGGGCTCCTCGGTGGCCGGAACCTTCGCTCCCTCGACGCCCTCCACCTGGCCGCGGCGATCCGGATCGGGGTCGAGCATGTGGTTACCTACGACATCCGGATGGCCGAGGCCGCCCGAGATCTAGGCCTTTCCGTCTCGTCGCCGTCCTGAGGCCACGTAGTGAAGCGGTTTGAAATCGTCACGCGCCTGGCTGCTCCGCCGGAACGCGTCTTCGAAGCCTCCCTCGACGTCGAGACCCACCTCGGCTCCATGGCCGATTCGGGGGAACACGTGGTCGGCGGCGTTACCGCCGGCCAGCTGAAGCTCGGCGACTCGGTGACATGGCGGGCGACTCACTTCGGGATCCAATGGCGGATGCGCGTTCTGATCACCGCGTGCGAGCCACCCAACTTCTTCGTTGACGAGCAGGTGCACGGGCCATTTAAGCGCTGGCATCACGCCCACTATTTCGAGAACGACGGCGCGAGCGGCACAGTGATGCGCGACGTCGTCGAATTCGCGGCCCCGCTCGGCCCCCTCGGCGCGATCGCAGAGGCAGTCGTGCTCAAGCGCTACATGCCGAAACTCATCCGCCAGCGGAATGAGTACCTGAAAGCGCACCTGGCGAGTTGAGGCCGACTTCCACCGGGCAATGGGCTGAGGGCGGCCATCCAGCTGCCCTCAGCTGTTTATTGAGCTTCCCTCAGCACGTCCGGCAGCTCTTCAACGAAAACCGTCTGCGGCGGCTCGTAGTAGATGACCAGCACCTCGTCCCCCACATTGAACACACTGGTCTTGTCGAACGGGTGCGCGTGGAAGGCGCTCGTGCCACCACGGAAAGGCAACATGACCTCTCCGACCGTGCCCGGCCCGATCCGCCCGGTCACCCGTCCAATCTTGCCGGTTAGGCTACGGTCAACGTCCTTGTGCATCGGGTTCGTTACGCATCGGGAGCCTTGGTGGGACGCGACGGCGTCACTTTGCCATTCTTGAGCGCCCCGGTGATCGAAGGCAGGAAGTTGCCTACTTGGGCCAGAATCCCGCCCACCATGCTATTGAGCCCTTCTCCGCCATTCAGGACCGTCAGTTGATCAACATGAGCAAAGGGCTCGGCAGCCGCCGCCACAATCGCAGGCATGTTCTCCGCAAGCTGCTGGGAGATCACCGCTTCCTGGTTGGTCCCGAGCGCCTCAGCGCGGGCCTTGATGCCGTCTGCCTCCGCCAATGACTTCGCCTTCACAGCGGAGGCCGCGGCATCACCGCGAGCCTTCGTGGCTGCCGCCTCGGCTTCACCGGTGATCTTTGTGGCCCCCGCGATGGCCGCCGCAGCGTTGGCGTTGGCCTGCGCTTCGACCTCCACCTTGCGGGCATTCGCCTGGGCCTCGAGTTCCGTGCGGCGTGCCCGTGCCTCGGAGGCGCTGATGTCCGCAGCCTTTTGGGCTTCCGCCTCCGTGCGAAGGGCGTAGGCCTTGGCATCGGCGGGCTTGCGAACGGACGTCTGCAGCTTCTGCTCCTCGCGGTCGGCCTCCAGCTTCGCTACCTCAGTTTCCTGGACGACGACTTTCTGCCGCGCCGTGGCATCGGCCAGCGGACCGGCTTGGGCAGCGTTGGCCCGGGCAGTCTCCGCATTGGCCTGGGCCGCCGATTGCCTGATCGCGGAAAGGCTCTGGGCATCGGCAATCTGCGCCGCGGCTTCGGCCTCCTTTTCCGCGGCTTCGCGATTCCTCGTGGCCTCGGCGATCCGGGCCTCCATCTTGACCTGGGCAATATGTGGTTTGGCGAGGTTCTGGATGTAGCCCGTGGGGTCCTGAAGATCTTTTATTTGGAGGGAATCAACCACGAGGCCGAGCTTTTCCATTTCCGTGCCGCTGGCGCTGCGGACCAAGGACGCGAGTTTGTCGCGCTCACGGATGATTTCTTCCATGGTCATGCTGCCAATGATCGAGCGCAGATGACCCTCAAAGACGTTGTAGACTTGGCTTTCCATTTTGGGCTGTTGGCCGAGGAACCTCCTCGCGGCATTGGCGATGAAAGGCGCAGCGTCACCGATTTTGTAGATCACCACGCCCTCCACAATCACCTGAATACCTTGCGAGGTCACGCAGTTGACCTGGAGCTCTGTTTCGTTCAGTGTCAGGGACAAAGTCCTCACCGTTTGGAGCCCGGGAACTACCAGGGCGCCCTTCCCGGTGACGATTTTGAAGTCCATCCCATCCCTAGTGTCCACGCTTCCCCGGGTCAGGCCGGAAATGATCAGCGCCTCGTTCGGTTCCGCCACCTTCCACATCAATTTGATGAGCAGCCTCACGACGGCAACGGCGACGACTACGCCCACTAGAGTCACAAGAATGGGGACGTAAACCAAGGGATCGAACATTGACTGTCCTTTCAACGGCAAGCACTCAAGCGGCTCGTGTAGTCAGTCTGCTGCGCTGTGATCCAGCCGTCCAGCAACTCGCGTGTCGTCGAGAATCTCGCGCAGAGTCTCGAGGTCTCGCTGCACCGCGGCGGCGTCCGCCTCGAAGGCTGCGTCCGTGATTCCCGGGGCGCGGCGCAGATGGAAGACCGCGAGGCTGTGCTCGCCGTCCCGAAGAATCCTGAACTGGTTGAGCACCGCCTCGCCGCCGGGAAGGATCACCTCGTGGTCGAGGATGCCGGCGCTCGCGTCGCCCACAAACCGAACCTCGACGGCGCCCATAGGCGACTGCGCGAGCCAGCGCCCGCCGTCGTTCTCGATGCCCGCGGCGAGCCCCGCGGCCCAGCGCGGCAGGTTCGCCGGGTCGCCTGCGAAATTGACGACGGCGCGCGGCGGCACGGCGATTTCAACGTCCAGATGGCGGAATTCAGACATGGGACGAGCGTATGGCGCGTGGAGTGGTCCGTCCCATGCCCGCGCGCGCGGGTCCTTGGATTCGGTGGACCTGCGCAGCGAGAGCACGAGAGCGTCACTCGGACGTTGCAGCAACGGATTGACTTGTTGCAGAAACGCTGTCACTCTGGTGAGGTCGCTGTGATGGCGGCCACAGCTCGAACGGCCGAACAAGGAGGTTCCGATGACGACCATTGCCGAAATCGCTCAGGCAGCCGGCGTCTCGAAGTCCACCGTGTCGCGCTCGTTCACTCGCCCCGATTCGGTCAACGCCGAGACCCGAGAGCGCATCCTCGCCGTCGCCACCGAGCTCGGCTACAACCCGGCTCCGCCGAAGGCCGAGGCCACCGGAACCATCGCGCTGTTCATCCCGGACATCGCCAACCCCTACTACCCGCCGCTCGTGAAGGCGATCCAGGCTGCGTGCCGCCGCCAATCGTTCTCGCTGCTCGTCGTCGACGGCGAGGACGATCCCGAGGCTGACGCCGAGGAGCTTGAGCGGATCATCGGGCGCGTCGACGGCGCGCTCGTCTTCGCCCCTCGCATGGATGCCGAGCGCCTCCGCGCGCTCGACGCCGTCTCCCCCGTGGTCCTCATCAACCACGTCGCGGAGGGCCTTCCCGCCGTCGTCCTTTCGGCTCCTGAAGGCGCGCGGCAAGCTGTCGAGCACCTTGCCGCGCTCGGCCACCGCAGCATCGCGTACCTCGCGAGCCGGGAGGACAACTACTCGAGCCGGGTGCGCCTCGCCGCCGCGGAGGAAGCCGCCGACCACCTCGGCTGCACGCTCGTCGTGCTCACGCACGCGGAGCCCACGTACGCCGCCGGCGTGCGCGCCGCGGACCTCGTCCTCGCGGAGCCGGTCACCGCCGTTATCGCGCACAACGATCTCATGGCGTTCGGCTGCATCAACCGCCTCGCGGACCGCGGGGTCAAGGCGGGAAGCGACATGAGCGTCATCGGCTTCGACGACATCTGGCTCGCGTCCGCCTCTCGCCCCGCGTTGACCACCGTCAACACCCCCTACGAACGCGGGGGCGCCGTTGCCCTCCGCCTGCTGACCGAGCGGATCGCCGATCCGGCCCGCCCGGCCAACACGGTCCACCTCTCGGGAGACCTCATCGTGCGCGCAAGCACCGCGCCCGCCCCAGCCCTCGTGGGCTGAAGCCCCGTTTCTCCGTTTCGCACCCCACCTGTCCGCACCGAAAGGCGAGCCATGGCCAAGTTCAGCGGGATCGTCGATCCCGACGTCACGACCCTCGAGGAGCAGGCGCGCCGCCTCAAGCGCGCCCGCAAGGCGGCCCTTGCGGCCTTCCTCGGCGGCGCCCTCGAGTACTACGACTTCTTCGTCTACGCGACAGCGGCGTCGCTCGTGTTCTCGAAGATCTTCTTCCCCTCGGGCAACCCGACGGTCGCCCTCATCTCATCCTTCGCTACGTTTGGCGTGGCCTACGTGGCCCGGCCGTTCGGCGCCGTCGTCTTCGGTCACTTGGGCGATCGCATCGGACGCAAGAACACCCTCGTCCTCACGCTCGTGCTCATGGGCGGGGCGACGTTCCTCATCGGCGCGCTCCCGGACTTCCACGCCGCCGGCTACGTCGCGCCGATCCTCCTCGTGGTGCTGCGCCTCCTCCAGGGCCTCTCGGCTGGGGCGGAGACCGCAGGCGCCTCCGCGCTGACCATGGAGGAATCGCCCGTGGGCCGCCGCGCGTTCTTCCCCTCGTTCTCGATGAGCGGCATCTCCACGGGCATCGTGCTCGCTTCGCTCGTGTTCCTCCCGGTGGCCGCGATGAGCGAGGCCGACCGCCTCGCGTGGGGCTGGCGCGTCCCGTTCTGGAGCTCGATCATCGTGCTCATCGTGGCCTATGTAGTGCGCCGCTCGCTCGAGGAGCCCGAGGTCTTCGAGGAGAAGGCCGAGCAGCACGACCTCGTGAAGCTGCCCGTCGCGGACATGTTCAAGACGCACACTCCGCAGTTCCTCCAGGTCGCCCTCATGTCCTTCGAGACCGTGACGAACACGTTCATGCAGTCCTTCGGACTCGCGTACGCCGTCTCGGTGGGCATCCCGACGTCGACCATGCTGTGGGTGAGCATCCTCGGCAACGTCGTCGCGATCGCCACGCAGCCCCTCGCGGCGATGCTCGCCGACCGCTTCGGCCGGAAGCCGCTCTTCATCTCCGGCATCATCGGCTCGGGCATCCTGATCTTCATCTACTTCTCGTCGATCTCGACGAAGAACGTTCCGCTCGTCTTCCTCACGAGCACGCTCATCACCGCCGGCACCTACGCGATGTCGAACGCCATCTACCCGGCCTGGTTCGCGGAGCTCTTCAACGTCCGCGTCCGCTACTCCGGCATGGCGATCGGCCTCCAGATCGGCATCCTGTGCGCCGGCTTCACGCCGCTGCTCGGCACCGCGCTGGTCGGGAGCGTCCCGTCCAACTGGGGCCCGGCCGCCTGGATCGTGGCGGGCTCCTCGGTCCTCGCGCTCATCGGCGCCATCTGGGCGCGCGAGACGTTCCGCACGCCGATCCACGAGCTCGGCAACAGGGTCCGCGGCTCGAAGTAGAGATCCGCCAGAGACCCCGCAACGGGGCGCCAGGGACCCCGCAACACTCGATCGTGGTGCGGGGTCCCGTCCGTCTCTTTGCGAGGTCCCGTCCCTACGGGATGTCGAGGATCTCGCTCCGGATGAGGAAGCGCTTGCCCTCCGGGGCCTCGAGCGAGAACCCGCTCCCCCGGCCGGTCACGACATCGACCGTGAGGTGCGTGTGCGACCAGTACGCGAACTGCTCCTTGGACATCCAGAACCCCAGTTGCCCGCGCCCTGGGAGGTCGAAGATGCCGAGCTGCTCGTCGGCGTCGCCCGTGAGGAACTCCCCCGCGGGGTAGCACATGGGCGCGGAGCCGTCGCAGCAGCCGCCTGACTGGTGGAACATGAGCGCCCCATGCCGCTCCCACAGCGCGTCGAGCAGCTCCGCGGCCGCCGCGGTCAGCGCGACCCGGGAGAAGTCCTCCCCCGGGCGCACCGGCCGGGCGCTGAGCGCCGGGGCTCGAGACGTGTCCATCAGTACTTGATCACCACGCGGCCGTCGATCTTCGCGTGGTGCATCTCGTCGAAGACCTGGTTGATCTCCTCGAGGTCCCGCGTGTGGAACGTCGGGTGGATCTGGCCGCGCGCGTAGAACTCTAGCGCCTCGACCATGTCCTGCCGCGTCCCCACGATCGAGCCGCGGATCGTGAGGCCCTTGAGCACGATGTCGAAGATCGGCGCCGGAAAGTCCCCCGGCGGGAGGCCATTGAACACGATCGTTCCGCCGCGCCGCGTCATCCCGATCGCCTGCCCGAACGCGGCGGGGTGGACGGCGGTCACGAGGACGCCGTGCGCGCCGCCCGTCGCCGCCTGAACGGCCTGCGCCGGGTCCTCGGCGAACGCGTTGACCGTCACCTCCGCGCCGTGCTTGCGGGCGAGGGCGAGCTTCTCATCGGCGACGTCCACAGCGGCAACGCGCATCCCCATCGCGACGGCGTACTGGACGGCGATGTGCCCGAGCCCGCCGATCCCCGAGATCACGACCCACTGTCCCGGGCGCACCTCCGTCTGCTTGAGCCCCTTGTACACCGTGACCCCGGCGCAGAGGACGGGTGCGATCTCGTACGGGTCGGAGCCCTCGGGGATGCGCGCCGCGAACTTCGTGTCGACGAGCATGTACTGCCCGAACGAGCCGTCCACGCCATAGCCGCCGTTCTGCTGCGACTCGCACAGCGTCTCCCAGCCGGTGCGGCAGAATTCGCACGTTCCGCACGCGCTCCACAGCCACGCGTTGCCCACAACGTCGCCGACGGCAAGATCCGTCACGCCGTCCCCGAGCGCGACGACTGTGCCGACGCCCTCATGCCCCGGCACGAGCGGGAGCTTGGGCTTGACGGGCCAGTCGCCCTGCGCCGCGTGGAGGTCGGTGTGGCACACGCCGCTCGCGATGAGCTTCACGAGCGCCTGCCCGGGGCCGGGCGTGGGGATCTCGAGCTCGTCGACGCTGAGCTCCTGGTCGAATGCGTGGACGACGGCAGCTTTGAAGGTTTCGCTCATGTCATGCTCCTTTGCATGGGTTGGGTGGTGGTCGAGACGGGGCACGCAGATTCCGACCGTGATCCGCTGCCATGGGGCGGCGTGTCGGCGCGACATGCCGCGGGATTTCGAGGTTTGGCCCCCAACGTTGGTCGGAATCAGGAGGCGGCCAGAGCGATGGCGGCGAAGGAACGCCGGCGGGACAGGCAGGTGGCGGGACGGACGACGGCGGCGCGCACCCGCCGTCGTCCGCTCGCCTGGCGCTGGACGCGGCAGGTGAGTTCGGGCCGCCCGGGCATTGGGTG
This sequence comes from Sinomonas sp. G460-2, assembly GCF_047759905.1. NCBI lineage: Bacteria > Bacillati > Actinomycetota > Actinomycetes > Micrococcales > Micrococcaceae > Sinomonas > Sinomonas sp. G460-2. Next base: position 13,286 of record NZ_JBKZWT010000044.1, read on the forward strand.
GGAAGGCGGGGTTTAGAAGAACCCGAGCTTGTTCTCGCTGTAGCTGACCAGCAGGTTCTTGGTCTGCTGGTAGTGCTCGAGCATCATGAGGTGGGTCTCACGGCCGATGCCGGAGGACTTGTAGCCGCCGAACGCGGCGTGCGCTGGGTACGCGTGGTAGTTGTTGACCCACACGCGGCCGGCCTGGATCTCGCGGCCCGCGCGGTAGGCGACGTTGCCGTTGCGGCTCCAGACACCGGCGCCGAGGCCGTAGAGGGTGTCGTTGGCGATCTCGAGGGCCTCGTCGTAGTCCGAGAACTTCGCGACCGAGACGACCGGGCCGAAGATCTCCTCCTGGAAGATCCGCATCGTGTTCGTGCCCTCGAAGATGGTCGGCTCGACGTAGAAGCCGCCCGCGAGGTCGCCCGGGAGCTCGGCGCGCTTGCCGCCCGTGAGGACCTTCGCGCCCTCGGCCTTGCCGATCTCGATGTAGGAGAGGATCTTCTCGAGCTGGTCGTTCGAGGCCTGCGCGCCGATCATCGTCTCGGTGTCGAGCGGGTTGCCCTGCTTGATCTTCCTGGTGCGCTCGACGACGTCGCCGAGGAACTTCTCGTAGATGCCCTCCTGGACGAGGGCGCGCGACGGGCACGTGCACACCTCGCCCTGGTTGAGCGCGAAGAGCGTGAACCCCTCCTGGGCCTTGTCGTAGAAGGCGTCGTCGGCGTCGGCGACGTCGTTGAAGAAGAGGTTCGGGCTCTTGCCGCCGAGCTCGAGCGTGACCGGGATGAGGTTCTGCGACGCGTACTGCATGATGAGGCGGCCCGTGGTCGTCTCGCCCGTGAACGCGATCTTGCGGATGCGCGGGCTCGACGCGAGCGGCTTGCCCGCCTCGACCCCGAAGCCGTTGACGATGTTGAGCACGCCGGCGGGGACGAGGTCCTGGATCAGCTCGGCGAGGACGAGGATGCTCGCCGGGGTCTGCTCCGCGGGCTTGAGGACCACCGCGTTGCCCGCCGCGAGCGCGGGGGCCAGCTTCCACGTGGCCATGAGCAGCGGGAAGTTCCAGGGGATGATCTGGCCGACGACGCCGAGCGGCTCGTGGAAGTGGTACGCCGTGGTGGTCTCGTCGATCTGGGAGAGCGAGCCCTCCTGGGCGCGGATCGCCCCGGCGTAGTAGCGGAAATGGTCGACGGCGAGCGGCAGGTCCGCGGCGAGCGTCTCCCGGACGGGCTTGCCGTTGTCCCACGTCTCGGCGACGGCGAGCAGCTCGAGATTCTCCTCGATGCGGTCCGCGATGCGGTGGAGGATGAGCGCGCGCTCGGCGACCGAGGTCTTGCCCCAGCCCGGGGCGGCCTTGTGCGCGGCGTCGAGGGCGAGCTCGATGTCCGCGGCCTGCGAACGGGCGACCTCGCAGAACACCTGCCCCGTGACCGGGGTGACGTTCTCGAAGTACTGGCCCGCCACCGGGGCCACCCACTCGCCGCCGATGAAGTTCTCGTACCGGTCCTTGAAGGTGATCTTGCTGCCCTCGGTGCCCGGCTGCGCGTAGACGGTCATGGCGACTCCTTTGTCTCTGGTTCCCTTGCGGGGCCGGTGGTGCCGGCGTTGCGACGAGCGTAGGAGTCTGTCGGTTGCGGCGTGGTTGCAGCGGTGTGGTCCGGGTCACAGATTCGGCTCTCGAAGCGTTGACAGGACCGCCCGCCGAGCGCGCAATGATGCTGAGACCCCGCCGCACCCCACGAGGTTCCCGCCGCCACCCGCTCTGCCTGGCGGACTCAACGGATCGATGAACCGGAGGTAAGAACAATGGGTTCATTAGCATTCCCCTCTCCCGTCCTTCCCGGCAAGGAGGCGGCACCCGCCGAGATCGGCGCCAAGCTGGCCGAGCATCCTGGGCTGCAGGACTTCCTGGCCAACGGCACCCTGAGCCTGGTCCGCGTGTACCAGATGACGACGCCCATGGGGGACGTGGTCACCACCTATCAGGAGGCTGACTCGATCGAACGCTCCTTCCAAAGCCAGATCGAGGACCCCTCCGAGGTGGCGCAACTGCTGCGTGAGCACATCAAGAACGCCCACGGCATCGACGTCGCGGAAGCTTCGACTCCCGAGGCCGAGCAGTGGCTCGAGTATTCGGAGCCGGGCGGATCGCGGCATCCGGGCCTGGGGTTCTCGGTGCCGATCCAGCCGGGGAAGACCGATCTGCTGCGCGCTCTCAGCGGAGAGACTTCCGGCCCCCAGAAGGAAGGGTGGGAGGCCCTCAACCGCGATCTTGGGGTCACGCTGCATCGCGCGTACATCATCGCGACCCCGATGGGCGACTTCGCGAGCGTCTACTTCGAGGCGCCCGATCCTGCCGAAGCCAACCGACAGTTCGCGGCCCACGCGTCCGAGTTCGCGAGCTACTTCAAGGGCCAGGCAGGTGAGGCTTTCGGCATCGACTTCAGCGATCCCTTGCCGCCGGTCACGACGGTCTTCGAGGCGGTGAGGACCAAGGAGACGGCCTGAAGGCTACAGGACCGAGGCGGCCTCGCGATCGTGGTCGCTCGACCGCCAGCCCCTGCGGCGAAGCCGCTCGACGCCGTCGAGCATGAGGTCGATTCCGAATTCGAACTCGAACTGGTCGTCGCAGCCGGAGCCCACGACGCTGCCTGGGTCGTGGGCGCGGCTCGTTGCGACCGCCACGATCCCGGGGAACGTGGCCATCATGTACTGCGCCTGTTCGGGCGTGAGGTCCGCGGGCGCCGTCGGGCTCGTCTCGTGGAGCTCTTGGGTGAACCCGAAGATCCGGCTGCCCAGCGCGTGCATGACGTGGTGCACGAGGTCAGCCGAGATTCCGCCCGCGAGAAAGGTGCGGATCATCGAGTCCGTGTACGCGAGGACGATCGGCGTCGGGGCGGCCTGGGCCTCCATGACGCGCCGCGCCCACGGGTGCCGCAGCATGACCGCGCGGGCGGACAGGATCCGCCGTCGCACGGCCGCCTTCCAGTCCGCGTCCTGCCGAGGGGGATCGATCTCGCTCACAACGGCGTCGACCATTCCGTCGAGGAGCTCCTCCTTGTTGGCCAGGTGCTTGTAGAGCGCCATCGGCACCACGCCTAGCGCCTGCGCCAGCTTGCGCATGCTGATGGCCTCGAGGCCTGCTTCATCGGCGAGGGCGACGGCGGCGCGGAGCACCCGCTCGCGGCTGAGCGGCTGCCGCTGCGCGCCGTCGTTCGTCGTCGTCACGACCCACTCCCTAGAACCCTGCAACACCGTGATTGACAAGTGTACGTCGTACACCTATCGTCAGTCCATGAGAGGTGTACGCCGTACACCTAGGACAAGGAACGGGATTGACATGGCCCCCACACGGCGCAGCGCTATCGTCATCGGCGCGCTCTACCTCACCACCCACGTCACGTCGGTCGCGGGGCTCGCGCTCTACGGCCCCGTGCTCACGAGCACCGCCTACGCGGACTATCTGGCGGGTCCGGGCGCGAGCGGGCGAGCGCTGGCCGGAGGGTTCCTCGAGGTGGTCCTCAGCCTCGCCATTGTCGGCACCGGGGTCGCGTTCTTCCCGGTGATCAAGCGGGTCAACGAGGGAATGGCGCTCGGCTACGCGGGGCTGCGCACCCTCGAGGCGGCGATTATCGCGGTCGGCGTCACGCCGCTCGTGGCGGCGGTCAGCCTCGTTCAGTCGGGCGGAGTCCAGGATGCGGCCTTGATCCAAGCCCTCGCCGGGGTGCACAACTGGACGTTCCTGATCGGGCCGAGCTTCGTCTGCGGCGTCAATACCGTGGTGCTCGCAGCCGTGCTACTCCGCTCCGGGCTCGTGCCGCGCTTCATTCCCCTCCTCGGGCTCGCCGGCGGCCCACTCGTGTTCGCCTCGGGCCTGGCGCAGATGTTCGGGCTCCTGCCGCAGGCCTCGCCCATCGCTGCGCTCGCCGCCATTCCGGTCTTCGCATGGGAAGTCAGCCTCGCGCTGTTCCTCGTGATCCGGGGGTTCCGGGAGCCCGCAGCCGGGCAGGAGCGCGCGGCCGCTGCCGCCCCCGCCGTCGCCTAGCTCCGCCTAGTCCCGCCTGCCCGCGCTCCCGTCCGGTTGAACTTTTCCAACCGGTCGGGAGCGCGGCGCGTGGGGCCGAATCGACGTTTCGCGGCGGAACAAACGGACGCGAAAGCAGAGGCGATCACGGCGACGAAGTCACGGGGCTCTGACGACATCGCCGTCGGCCACGATGAGCCTCAGCGAATCCCCTCCGGCGAGCACCCCCATGTCGGCGAGCGGGTCGCCGTCGACCGCGATCAGATCGGCGCGGGCACCTTCCCTGATGACACCCGCACGCCCCTCCTCGCCCACGATCTCCGCGCCGACGAGCGTCGCGGAACGGATCACGTCGAGCGGTTCCTGGACCCGCGCCCGCAGCGCGAACTCCTCGAGCTGGATCGCGAGGCCCTCGCCATGGAGATCGGTGCCGTAGCCGATCTTGACCCCGGCCGCGGCGGCCCGCGAGACGGACTCGAGCCCGCGCTCGAAGATGTCCTCGACCGCGGCCCGCTTGGACGCGTCGAGCCCATGGCCGGTCCGGCCGGACAGGATCGCCCAATACGTGGCGAGCGTCGGGACGTAGTAGGCCCCGGTCTCGCGAAAGAGCTCGAGGCACTCGTCGTCGAGCAGGTTTCCGTGCTCAACGGTCCGCACGCCGAGGCGGAGGGCCCGGGAAACAGCCTCGGCCGTGTAGACGTGCGCCGCGATGTAGCGGTGGGCGAGGTGCGCCTCGTCCACGGCCGCGAGCACTTCGGCGTCCGAGAACGCGAGGGCCTCGATGCGCATCTTCGAGACCACGCCGCCCGAGAGCGTGAGCTTCGCGTGGTCGGCGCCGTCGCGGAACTCGGCGCGGAGGGCTCGGCGGAGCTCGACCTCCCCGTCGCACACCCGCGTGAGGGCGTGCCCGCCAGTGGGGGCGAAGATCGGCCCGCCGGCCTTGAGCCTCGGTCCGGTGACGAGCCGCTCCTCGACCGCGCGGGCGAGCCCCATGTCCGCCCCGCCCATGTCCCGCACCATCGTGAAGCCGCGCAGGAGCATCTCGTGCATCACGAGGGCCGACCTGGCGGCGTGGTAGCTCGGCGTCCAGGAGAGGATCTCCGCGAAGTCGCCCGAGGCCTGGGTCACGTGGACATGGGCGTCGATGAGGCCGGGCAGGACGGTCAGGCCTGCGAGCGAGATCTCGGCGGAATCGGGGACGGTGCGGGTCGAGGCAGAGATCTCGTCGATGCGCCCGCCCCGCGTGACGATCGTGCGGGGCGTCCCGACGTCGCCCGTGACCGGGTCGAGGATCCGCGCGTCCCGGAGCACGAGGGCGGCGGGCGTCTTGGCGGCGCCCGGCTCCCTACGGACGCCCACGGTCCCCGCTCGCTTCCCGCTCAGCGCTGCCTCCGCGGACGACGACGCCGGCCGGCTCGGCGACCGCCGTGCCCGCGGCGATGTCCTCGAGTGAGCGCCCCCGCGTCGAGATTCCGAGCGCGAGGACGACCACGGCGGCCCCACCGAGCACGACCATGATCATCGCGAACACGCCCGCGAAGCCGAGGGACGAGAACGCCACGCCGATGAGGATCGGAGCGACGATCCCGCCGATCCGCCCGACGGCCGACGCCGTGCCCATGCCGGTTGCACGGAGCTCGGTCCCGTAGACCTCGGGCGTGTAGGCGTAGAGGCCCGCGTAGCAGCCGTTCATGAAGAACGAGAGGCACGAACCCCACACGACGACCATCGCCTCGGACGGTGCCTGCGAGAGGAGCAGGGCCGAGACCGCGCCGCCCGCGAGATAGGCCGCGATGGTGATGCGGCGGCTGAACCGCTCGTTGAGGTAGGACGCGCTGTAGTAGCCGGGGATCTGGGCGATCGTCATGATGAGCGAGAGGGTGAAGCTGCTCGCGATGGGCATCCCGCGGCCCACGAGGAGCGACGGGATCCACGTGAAGAATCCGTAGAAGGAGAACGTGACCGCGATCCAGAGGAGCCACAGCACGGCCGTTCGCCGCGCGTTGCCGTGCCTCCACAGGTCGGCGTGGCGGAAGAGCGTGGGCCGCCTGCGGGCGGACGACGGCGGTGTGTCGCCGAGCGCTTCCACCGGGCCGCGGGCCGCGCGCACGAGCTTGCCGTTCTCGAGCCCGTCCACGATGACGGCCGCCTCGGTGGCGCGGCCGCGAGTGAGGAGCCAGCGCGGCGACTCGGGAAGGGCACGCCGCCACCACAGCAGCATGAGGATCGGGATCGCCGTGACCAGCTGGCTGATGCGCCAGCCGTCGTGGAGGCCGGCGACGAGGGTCGTGCCGATGAAGGCCGCGCAGATGTAGCCGAAGGCGAAGAAGCCCGCGACGGCGCCCACGAAGAGCCCTCGGCGGGCCTTGGGGATGAACTCGGCGATGAACGTCGGGATGATCGCCGATTCGGCCCCGATCCCGATGCCCGCGATGACGCGCATCGAGAAGAAGAATTCCCAGTTCTGGGAGGTCGCCGCGACGGCCGAGGCAATCGCGTAGAGCGCGAGCGCGTACATCATGACGCGGCGGCGCCCGATCCGGTCCCCGAGCACGCCGGCGGCAATCGAGCCGATGAAGATGCCGATGAGCAGCGAGCTGCCGATGAGCCCCGTCTGGGCGCCGTCGAGGTGCCATAGGGGGCGGATGATCGGCATGATGTAGGAGACGAGCGAGCCGTCCATGCCGTCGAACATGAGGCCGAGGCCGCCGATGAGGGCGAGTCTCAGGTGGGGCCGCCCGACCGGCATGTCGTCCATGCGGGCCAGGAGGGATCGGGTGCTTTCCGGGGCCATTGGAGGCCTTCCTATCGTCGTTGATATAGAGCGGGGGGATGGGTGGGCGGGGAATAGCTGGGGCAGCCGGATTCAGCTGCTGAGGTCGAGGTGCAGGCCGAGACCCCGTTCGAGGGCGGCGTCGTACAGGATGCGGCCGATCGCGAGGTCCTGAAGGCCGATGCCGACCGAGTTGAAGAGCGTGATCTGGTCGTCGCTCTCGCGGCCAGCCACCGTTCCAACCAGAACCTGGCCGAGTTCGCCGGCCACGTCCCCCGCGGCGATGGCCCCCTCCTCGACGGCGAGGAGGAGGTCGCCGGACTTGGCGAGGGCCGTTTCGAGGCTGTCGACGACGACGCGGGATCGCCGCATGGCCTCGGCGTCGACTTCGCGGTGGGTCGGGCGAGGCCGGGCGCCGACGGCGTTGACGTGGAGCCCGGGGCCGAACCAGCCGCCGCGCACGATCGGGACCTCGGACGGCGTGAGGGTGCAGAGGATGTCGCTCGATTCCACGGCCTCCTGCACGCTCGAGGCAGCAACGACGCTGACCTCGGCCCATTCGACCTGCCTGCGGAAGGCGTCGATCGTCGACGCGCTCCGCGACCAGACCACGACCGTCTCGACCGTCGAGACCTTGGCGATCGCCTCGAGGTGCGCGACG
>NZ_JBKZWT010000440.1:0-2405 GCF_047759905.1 Sinomonas sp. G460-2
GTGGTCGAGGGCCGGGCCTCCGCGCTCCGGGAGGCCGGCGATCTCATCCCGGCCCGCAGCGTCGAGGAATGGGGCGCCCTTCGCCCCGTCAACCTGCGCGAGCTCGTGCACGGCAAGCTCGTGCGCACCCCCGGCCGCCCGTGCCTCTACGCGGGCGTGGGCATGGCCTGGGAAGACCTCGTGACCGCGGCCTTGGTGTATGAAGGGGGCACGAGAGAATGACGTCCGCCCAAGGAGTCTCCGCCGTGTCTTCGACCAGCAACCTGCCCCTCGCCCCGCTCGGCCCGCAGCGGAGCCTGCGCGAGTCTGTCACCGAATCCCTGCGTGCGGCGATCATCGCCGGCGCGCTCGAGGAGGGGACGCTCTACTCCGCGCCGGCGCTCGGCGCCGCGTTCGGCGTCTCGGCGACGCCCGTGCGCGAGGCCATGATGGACCTAGCCCGGGAGGGGCTCGTCGAGACCGTGAAGAACAAGGGTTTCCGGGTCACACGGATGAGCGACCGCGAGCTCGACGAGATCGCCGCGATCCGGCTGCTCCTCGAGCCGCCCGTTGTGGGCGACATCGCGGGGACCGTCCCGCCGGCCGGGATCGCGGCGCTGCGTGCTCTCGCCGACGCGATCGTCACCGCCGCGCGGCAGGGCGACCTCGCGGCGTACCTCGCCGCCGACCGAGACTTCCACGCCGAGCTGCTGCGCTACGGCGGCAACGGCCAGCTCGTCGAGCTCGCCACGAGCCTCCGCCTGCGCACGCGCATGTACGGCCTGCGGTCCCTCAGCGAATCGAATCGACTCGCCGATTCGGCCCAAGAGCACCACGAGCTCCTCGACCTCATCGAGGCGGGCGACGGCGGCGCCGCCCTTGCGCTCATGCGTCGCCACATCGGCCACGCGCGTGGGCTGTGGGCCACCGGCGAGCAGGAGTCACCACCCGAGGAGGGCGCATGACGCCGACGCAAGCTGGGCTGGCCAGCGACGTCATCGTGATCGGGGCCGGCGTCATCGGTGCGGCCACCGCCTACTTCGCGGCCCGGCAGGGCCTCAGCGTCACGGTCTTGGACCAGGGGCTCCCGGCGAGCGGAACCTCGTCCGCGTGCGAGGGCAACATCCTCGTCTCGGACAAGGAGCTCGGCCCCGAGCTCGAGCTCACGCGCTACTCGCTCGGCGTGTGGCACGGCGACCTCGCCGAGCACAAGGAGCTGTGGGAGTTCGAGTCCAAGGGCGGGATCATCGTCGCGTCGCGCGAGAGCAGCCTCGAGTCCCTCCAGCGCGTCGTGGCGGTGCAGAAGGGCTTCGGCGTGGCCGTCGAGGAGCTGGACCCCCGCGCCCTGCGCGACGCCGAGCCGCACATCTCCCCGGACGCGCTCGGCGGCGCCTACTATCCCGAGGACTGTCAGGTCCAGCCGATGCTCGTCGCCGCCCATCTCGTCCGGCTCGCCGTCGCCGCCGGGGCCACGTTTCACGCGGAGACCCGCGTCACGGGGTTCCTGCGCTCGGGCGAGCGCGTCACCGGCGTGCGGACCTCGCGGGGCGACTTCGCCGCAGGGGCGGTCGTCAACTGCACCGGCACGTGGGCGGGCGAGCTCGCCTCCCTCGCGGGCGTGGACGTCCCCGTCATGCCGCGCCGCGGCTTCGTCATGGTGACCGAACCGCTCCCGCCGATGGTGCACCACAAGGTCTACGCGGCCGAGTACATCGACAACGTGGGCAGTTCCGACGCCGGGCTGCAGGCTTCCCCGGTGGTCGAGGGCACGCCGAGCGGCACGATCCTCATCGGCTCGACGCGCGAGCGCGTGGGCTTCGACCGCACCGTGAGCGTCGACGCGCTCCGGCTCCTGGCCCGCAACGCGATCGGGCTCTTCCCGTTCCTCGAGCACGTCGCGGCGATTCGCCATTACCACGGCTTCAGGCCGTACTGTCCGGACCACCTCCCTGTCATCGGGCACGATGAGCGGGCCCCCGGCCTCTGGCACGCGGCCGGCCACGAGGGGGCGGGCATCGGCCTGTCCGTCGGCACCGGCAAGCTCCTGGCCCAGAGCCTCGCCGGCCTCACGCCCGATCTCGATCTCTCACCCTTCGCCCCGGCCCGCTTCGGCGCAGCCCGCCCCGGCACGGCCGGCGGTTCCGGACACCGTCGCGAGGAGGCCACGGCATGAGGACGACCCCAGACGCTTCGGGCGCACCCGCCGTCGCATTCAGCTTCAACGGCGACCTCCTCGAGGCGGGCGCCGGCCAGACCCTCGGCGCCGCGCTCATGGCCGCCGGCATCCCCGCCTGGCGCACGACCCGCAAGGGCGAGCGTCCCCGCGGGCTCTTCTGCGGGATCGGCGTGTGCTTCGACTGCCTCGTGACGGTCGACGGCGCGGCGAACCAGCGCGCGTGCCTCGTCGAAGTGCGCGAAGGGATGCG
>NZ_JBKZWT010000441.1:0-2383 GCF_047759905.1 Sinomonas sp. G460-2
TCAGGAGGTCGGGGGGGGAGGTCAGTCGGTCGAGAACAGCGGCGGAACGAGGGAAAGCGATTCGAGGACGCGGCCGAGCGCGGAGTTGACGGCCTGACGCTCGCCGAGCGGGACTTTCGCGTAGTCGGTCCACGCGTCGTCCTTCTGGGTCGCGTCGATCGCGGCGCCGAGCGTGGCGAGCTCGCCGTCGAGCCGGGCCGGGAAGCCCGCCTTCCGGTTCTCGAGCAGGCCGCGGAGCAGGTTGAGCACCTCCAGGGTGCCGTCGACGTCGGCGCGGGCCAGCGCGAGGGCGAGCCCCGAGCCCTGGTCGCCGCGGCCCGAGAGGTGGTCGCGCTGTGCGTCCTCGAGGATCTCGTGCAGGCGCAGGGGCATGTCCGAGGGCGCGACCGCGGTCTCGGGCAGCTTGGCCTCGAGCGCGTCGAGGTCGCCCAGGAGCTTGTCGATCACCGGGATGAGCTCGCCCGCACCTTGACCGTGCCACAGGCCGTACTCGATCCGGCGCAGGCCCGAGAAGTCGGGGTTCGCGGCACCGCCCTCGAGCCCGCGCGAGCCCGGGGAGATGGCGCTGCCGAGGTCGCCGAAGCTTCCGTACGCGGCGCCGACGCGTTGCCAGGTCTGCTGCGCGTCGAGCCATGCCTGCATGGCGGAGTCGAGATCGCCGTTGCCGACGTTCGCGCGCAGGGTGAGCGCATGCCCGCGGAGCTCGGCCAGGCGCTCGGCGACGTAATCGTGGTAGGCGGCAACGGCGTCGTCCATGGTCGCCGGGGTGGGAGGGGCGGGTGCCTCGGGGGCTTCGGGCCCTGCGGTCATGGGGGTACCTCGGGGTGTCTGGAGGGGCGCCCGAGGGGTCTCAGGCAAGGCGAGCCTAAGCTAACTCAAATTAGGATGCAAAACTGTTGCGTATTCGCCCCGCGCAGGCCTCGGCTTCGTCGTTTGCCCTGTGACCCCCGGCATAGCAGAATTGGTCTGTGCGGCACCCAGTCGCGCCCAACAACTGAACAAGCCTCTGATCTGCGGCGGGAGAGTCCTGCGAGCACGAGCGAGCAGGCGCCGTAGGAGCAACACCTCCCCAGGAATCTCTCAGGCACCTGTACCGCCGCGGCAAGGCGCCTCTGGAAAGCAGCCCGAACGGGCTCACCGACGGTGCAAGCCAGCCCTCACGGGCCGGCGGAATCTCTCAGGTCCGATACAGAGCGGGGAGGAACGAGTCCATGCCGCGCACCCGCGGCCAGAGTGATGGAGTTCCCCCGTGACGGACCATGCAGTTCCCGCAGCCTTCGTCGACCGGCACATCGGTGCGCGGCGAGACGAAGACATCAAGCACATGCTGAACGCAGTCGGCTACGACAGTGCCGACGCCCTCGCCGCGTCCGCGGTGCCGGACAGCATCAAGCAGGACGCCCCGCTCACCCTCTCCGCCGCCCTGAGCGAGACGGACGCTCTCACGGCCCTGCGCCGCCTCGCGGGGAAGAACAAGCCGCGCGTCCAGATGATCGGCCAGGGCTACTACGACACGGTCACGCCCGCCGTCATCCGCCGCAACATCGTCGAGAACCCCGCCTGGTACACGGCGTACACGCCATACCAGCCCGAGATCTCGCAGGGCCGCCTCGAGGCGCTCCTGAACTTCCAGACCGCGGTCGAGGATCTCACGGGCCTCGAGATCGCGAACGCGTCTCTGCTCGACGAGGCGACGGCGGTCATGGAGGCCGTGCTGCTCATGCGCCGGGCGAACAAGAACAAGGAAGCCGCGGCCGGCAGGACGGTCCTCGACGCCGAGCTCTTCCCGCAGTCGATCGCGATCGTCACGGGCCGCGCCCGTGCGCTCGGCTTCGAGGTCGAGGTCGCGGACCTGTCCCAGGGCCTCCCCGAGGGGCCGATCAACGGCGTCGTCATCCAGCAGCCCGGCGCGTCCGGCCTCGTCGCGGACGCGAGCGGGCTCATCGCCGCCGCGAAGGAGCGTGGCGCGATGGTCACCGTCGCCGCCGACCTCCTCGCGCTCACCCTCATCAAGTCCCCGGGCGAGCAGGGTGCGGACATCGCCGTCGGCAGCGCTCAGCGCTTCGGCGTCCCGCTCTTCTACGGGGGCCCGCACGCGGCCTTCATGTCGGTGCACAAGGGCCTCGAGCGCCAGCTCCCGGGCCGCCTCGTGGGCGTTTCCAAGGACGACGCCGGCCGCCCCGCCTACCGCCTGGCCCTCCAGACCCGCGAGCAGCACATCCGCCGCGAGAAGGCCACGTCGAACATCTGCACGGCGCAGGCGCTCCTCGCGATCGTCGCGTCGATGTACGCGGTCTACCACGGGCCCGAGGGGCTCAAGGCGATCGCCGAGCACACTCACCGCCACGCGCGCACGCTCGCCGCGGCGCTCGAGTCCGCGGGC
>NZ_JBKZWT010000442.1:0-2379 GCF_047759905.1 Sinomonas sp. G460-2
TGCGCCGCGGCGAGCCGAAGCGCTGGGGCACCGGTGTGCTCATCGGCGGCATGCTCATCGCAGGCCTCATTGGCGGCGGAGTCGCGGCTGGCGGCTACTCGCTGCTCGCCCCGCGCTCCGCGAGTGTCAGCCAGTCGCAGAACAGCCCCGTGATCGTCAACAACCAGGACAGCGTCAACGCCATCACGGCCGCGGCCGCGAAGGCCTCGCCAAGCGTCGTGACGATCGGGGTCACGTCCGGCAGCAACTCGGGCACGGGCTCGGGCGTGGTCCTCGACAACCAGGGTCACATCCTCACGAACACGCACGTCGTGACGCTCGACGGTTCGGTGGCCAACCCGACCATCCAGGTGCGCGCGAGCGATGGCAGCGTCTACTCGGCCACGGTTGTCGGGACGGATCCGCTTTCGGACCTCGCGGTGGTGCAGGTCAAGGGTGCCAATCTGACGCCCATCACGGTCGGTGACTCGAGCAAGCTCAACGTCGGCGACAACGTCATCGCGATCGGCGCCCCGCTCGGCCTGGACAGCACGGTGACGGATGGCATCGTCTCGACCCTCAACCGGACCATCTCGGTGGCCTCCTCGGCGGCTCCGCAGGGCGGCGGCTCGGATTCTCAGCAGGGCGGCGGCAGCGGCGGCTTCCAGTTCGCACCGCCGAACGGCGGCCAGTCGCAGCGCGGCCAGACCCAGAGCACCATCAGCATCAACGTGATCCAGACGGACGCCGCGATCAACCCGGGCAACTCGGGCGGCGCGCTCGTCAACAGCAAGGGCGAGCTCGTGGGGGTCAACGTCGCGATCGCCTCGACCGGGAGCAGCTCGAGCAGCACGAGCCAGAGCGGCAATATCGGCGTCGGCTTCAGCATCCCGGCTAATTACGCTGTGCGGATCGGCCAGGAGATCATCTCGAGCGGCAAGGCCCAGCATGCCCAGCTTGGCGTGTCTGTCCAGCCTGCGGCCCCTAACGGAGACACGAACTCCTCGTTCTCGGTCGGCGCCCAGATCGCCCAGGTGACGAGCGGCTCGCCTGCAGACAAGGCCGGGCTCAAGACCGGCGATGTCATCACGCACTTCGGTGACTTCGCGATTGGCGATGCGAGCGAGCTCACGGCCGCCGTTCGCCAGCAGGCTCCGGGTTCGACCGTCAAGGTCACCTACACCCGGAACGGTCAGAGCGCGAGCACCGACGTGACGCTCGGCGCGGCCTCCTAACCCAAACGAGTCCGGATTCCGCCCGTGGACCTTCCCGTAGGGTCCGCGGGCGGAGCCGTGTCAGGGCCTGCGTGCGTCCCCGTCTCTGGGGATGCTTTCCCACTCGTCACATGACGAATCGTGGCCTTGCGTGACGAGGCACGACCGTTCCAGGCCGCAGGATGGGCGGCGCCCCCGGGGCGCTCGTCATATGGTTAGCTAGGATTCCCGGCGCCGGGCGTAGCCGCTCTGGCGCCGTCAGGCGACGCAAGACTACGGAAGGTCCTCAACCGTGGGAGATACCCTCAAGATCGTCGTGCTCGTCAAGCACGTGCCCGACGCTCAGTTTGACCGTCACATCGGTCCCGGCAAGACGCTCGAGCGCTCCGAGAGCATCCTCTCCGAGCTCGACGAGTACGCCCTCGAGGCCGCCCTCCAGCTCAGCGAGGCGCGCGGCGGCGAGAAGGCCGGCAATCAGGTGATCGCGCTCACGATGGGCTCGCCCGATGCCTCGAACGCCCTCAAGAAGGCCCTCCAGATCGGCGCGTCCTCTGGCGTCCACGTGACCGACGACGCGCTCGCGGGCTCGGATGCGTGGGCAACGTCGCTCGCGCTCGCTGCGGCGATCCGCGCGATCGGCGACGTGGACCTCGTGCTCACGGGCATGGCCTCGACCGACGGCGAGACCTCGCTCGTCCCCGCCCAGCTTGCGGAGCGGCTCGCCCTCCCGCAGCTCACATTCGCGTCAAGCCTCGATGTCAACGGCCGCACCGCCGTCATTCGTCGCGATGGCGACGCGACCTCGGACACGGTCGAGGCAGAGCTGCCCGCGCTCGTCTCGGTCACCGACCAGATCAACGAGCCCCGGTACCCGAACTTCAAGGGCATCCTCGCCGCGAAGAAGAAGAAGATCGCGACGTTCGGCGTAGCGGACCTTGGGCTCGAGCCGGGCCAGGTTGGCGCAGCGGGCTCGCTCACGGCCGTCGAGCAGGCCGATCCCCGCCCGCCGCGGACCGCGGGCACCATCATCACGGACGAGGGTGACGCGGGCGTTCGGCTCGTGGACTTCTTGGCCGCCCAGAAGCTCATCTAGCGAAGGAAGACCATGACTGCATCCACCGTCCTCGTCTACCTCGACGCCGTCCCTGCAGAAGGGCTGCGCAAGTCCCAGCTCGAGCTGCTCTCA
>NZ_JBKZWT010000443.1:0-2378 GCF_047759905.1 Sinomonas sp. G460-2
GCCCCGCCGGGATCGTCACCTCGAGCCGCTTGCCGCCCACCTCGACGACGACGCTCTGCCGCTCGCCGGCGTCGTCAGCGCCCGCGCCGGGGACGCCCGTCCACGCAGGGATCTCGTTCTCGAACTCGGTCTCGATCCAGCGCGTGTGCACGCGGAACGGGCCGGACGCGGGCGCGAACGCCCGGTCCCGCACTACGGCGGCGTGGAACGGAACGACCGTGGGCATGCCCGTGATCACGAGCTCGTCGAGGGCGCGGCGCGAGCGCTCGAGCGCCTGCTCGCGGCTCGAGCCGGTCACGATGAGCTTCGCGAGCATCGAGTCGAAGTTGCCGCTGATGACCTCTCCGGCCTCGATGCCCGAATCGACGCGGATGCCGGGACCGGTCGGGTACCTGAGGGTCTCGACCGTGCCGGGCGCAGGCATGAAGTTGCGACCCGGGTCTTCGCCGTTGATGCGAAATTCGAAGGAGTGGCCGCGGATCTCGGGATCGTCGTAGCCGAGCTCCTCGCCGCGCGCGAGGCGGAACTGCTCGCGCACGAGGTCCAGTCCCGTGACCTCCTCGGAGACGCAGTGCTCGACCTGAAGGCGCGTGTTGACCTCGAGGAAGCTGATGGTCCCGTCCTGGCCCACGAGGAACTCGCACGTGCCGGCGCCGAGGTAGCCGGCTTCCTTGAGAATCGCCTTCGAGGACTCGTAGAGGCGCTTGGTCTGCTCGTCGGTCAGGAACGGCGCGGGGGCCTCCTCGACGAGCTTCTGGTTGCGGCGCTGGAGCGAGCAGTCGCGCGTCGAGACCACCACGACGTGGCCGTGCGAATCGGCGAGGCACTGCGTCTCCACGTGGCGCGGGGAGTCGAGGAAACGCTCGATGAAGCACTCGCCGCGGCCGAACGCAGCCGTCGCCTCGCGAACCGCCGACTCGTAGAGCTCCGGGATCTCCTCAAGCGTGCGGGCCACCTTGATGCCGCGCCCGCCGCCGCCGTACGCGGCCTTGATCGCGAGCGGGAGGCCATACTCGCGTGCGAACTCGAGGACCTCGGCGGCGGAGCCGACCGGGTCCTTCGTCCCGGGCACGAGGGGCGCGCCGACCTTCTCCGCGATGTGGCGTGCGCGGACCTTGTCCCCGAGCGCGGCGATCGCCTCGGGCGAGGGTCCGATCCACGTGAGGCCGGCGTCGATCACGCGGCGGGCGAACTCGGCGTTCTCGGAGAGGAAGCCGTAGCCGGGGTGGATGGCGTCGGCGCCGGACTGGCGCGCCGCATCGAGGATCTTGTCCATCACGAGGTACGACTCCGCAGCGGTCGTGCCGCCGAGCGCGAACGCCTCGTCGGCGAGGCGCACGTGCAGGGCGTCCCGATCGGGATCCGCGTAGACGGCGACGGAGGCCAGCCCCTCGTCGCGGGCCGCTCGGATGACGCGAACGGCGATCTCACCGCGGTTCGCGATGAGGACCTTCGTGATGGGCTTGCTTGCGGCGTTGAGGGACAAGGCTACTCCGTTCTGTACTGTCCGTGAGCCTAGCGCCCCTTTGGTGGATTCGCCCATATTGATGGCGGATCCGGCGGGGGAGCGGCCGATCCTTTGTCGGGGTCCTACAAATGGGGTACGACGGCGGCGGCCCAGAAGTCGGTGAGCCGCACCTTGGCGCGGGAGAGCAGCGCGCGCAGCGTCGAGACCGAGAGGCCCACGACGGCGTGCGGGTCGCCGTCAACGCGGGCCAGGAACGCGCCCCCGAGCCCATCGATCGTGAAGGAGCCCGCGCAGTGGAGCGGCTCGCCGGTCGCGACATACGCGGCGATCTCGTCGTCGGACATCTCGGTGAACTCGACGCCCGCGGAGCAGAGCTCGCCCGCGCTCGAGACGACGCCGTCGCGGCAGTCCACGAGCCAGTGCCCCGTGTGGAGCACGCCCCCGCGGCCGCTCATGGCGCGCAGCCGCTCGACCGCGACGTCCGCCGTGTACGGCTTGCCGAGCGCCGCGCCGTCGAACTCGAAGACCGAGTCGCAGCCGAGGACCAGCGCGCCCTCCACCTCGGGCAGCGACGCGACGGCCTCGGCCTTCGCGCGGGCGAGCAGGAGGGCCATCTCGGCGGGGCTTGCCTCGGGGTGCTGGGCGACGATCGCCTCCTCGTCCACGGCGGAGACGACGATCCGGTGGGGGATCCCGGCCTCCGCGAGCAGCTTCGTGCGCGCGGGGGACTTCGAGGCGAGGACAAGGGCGGGTGGGGTGGGAGAGGGAGCCGAGACCATGCGTCCAGCGTAGTGGGCGTTCCTTCCTGCCCACTCGGGGCCCCATCCAGGCCGAATACGGCTCGAATCGGGGCCCCAGCCGAGGCGGAAGCCTCCAAGATGGGCAGGAACGGACGGGTGGGTCTGGCCGG
>NZ_JBKZWT010000444.1:0-2372 GCF_047759905.1 Sinomonas sp. G460-2
GACCCCGAGGTGCTCGACGCCCGGCTCGCGAAGCTGTGCGCCGAGCTGCTCGTCACGGCCGAGGCGAGCGCGAACATCGTCGTGCTGCGCACGCCGCCGGGCGCTGCGAACTTCCTCGCGCTCGCGATCGACCACTCCGTGATCCCGGCAGTCCTCGGCACGATCGCCGGTGACGACACGGTCATGATCGTCACGCGAGATCCGTTGGGCGGAGACGCCGTCGCGACGCGCTTCCTCGAGCTCGCTTCACAAGGCGCGTGAACGACCGGCACGATGGGGGCATGGCTGCTACCGATACGTCTGCCTTCGACCGCATCGACAAGTCCATCGAAATCGAGGCTCCCGCCGAGCGCGTCTGGGCGTTCGTCTCGGAACCCGGCTGGTTCATCAACGACGGCGCCTACCGCCCCCACGAGATCACGCACGACGGCGAGGTGAGCCTCGTGCGCGACCCGGTCCACGGCGACTTCGGGTTCCGGACCGTGGCGCTCGACGCCCCGCACCACGCGGCCTTCCGCTGGGTGGGCGAGGGGGCCGGCACGACGCTCGTCGAGTTCTTCGTGGACGCGCGCGACGGCGGCACCACCCTTCGCGTCGTCGAGACCGGCTTCGCGTCGCTGCCCGGGAGCGAGGCGGAGCGTCGCGCGGCGTTCGACGGCAACAGCGAGGGCTGGGACGTGGAGCTCGGCGTCGCGAGAACCGCGTGTGAAGCGGCCGTCTAAATTGGCTGCATAGTTATGTAGACTTCTGAATAACAATTCGTAACCTCCCACGACATCTGCAAGGAGAACACCGTGAAGGATCGCATCGTCCTCGCCTACTCGGGCGGCCTCGACACCTCCGTCGCGATCGGCTGGATCGCCGACGCCACCGGAGCCGAGGTCATCGCCGTCGCCGTCGACGTCGGGCAGGGCGGGGAGAGCCTCGAGACCGTGCGCCAGCGCGCCCTCGGCTGTGGTGCCGTGGAAGCCTATGTGGCCGACGCGCGCGACGAGTTCGCGAACGAGTACTGCGTGCCGACCCTCAAGGCGAACGGCCTGTACCAGGGCCACTACCCGCTCGTCTCCGCCATCTCGCGCCCCGTCATCGTCAAGCACCTCGTCAAGGCGGCCCGCGAGTTCGGCGCGACGACCGTGGCCCACGGCTGCACGGGCAAGGGCAACGACCAGGTCCGCTTCGAGGTCGGCATCCAGACGCTCGGCCCCGACCTCAAGTGCATCGCCCCGGTCCGCGACCTCGCGCTCACCCGTGACAAGGCCATCGCGTACGCCGAGGAGAAGCAGCTTCCGATCGTCACGACGAAGAAGAATCCGTACTCGATCGACCAGAACGTGTGGGGCCGCGCCGTCGAGACGGGCTACCTCGAGGACATCTGGAACGCGCCGACGAAGGACATCTACGACTACACGGCGAGCCCCGAGTTCCCGCCGGCGCCGGACGAGGTCACCATCACGTTCGAGCAGGGCGTGCCGACCGCGCTCGACGGCGTGGCGCTGAGCCCGCTCCAGGTCATCCAGGAGCTCAACCGCCGCGCGGGCGCGCAAGGCGTGGGCCGCATCGACGTCGTCGAGGACCGGCTCGTAGGCATCAAGAGCCGCGAGATCTACGAGGCCCCCGGCGCCATGGCCCTCATCACGGCGCACAAGCACCTCGAGGACGTCACGATCGAGCGCGAGCACGCCCGCTTCAAGGCGACTGTGGGCCAGCGCTGGTCCGAGCTCGTGTACGACGGCCAGTGGTTCTCGCCGCTCAAGCGCGCCCTCGACGGCTTCATCGAGGACAGCCAGCAGTACGTCTCGGGCGACATCCGCATGACGCTGCACGGCGGCCAGGCCATCGTCAACGGCCGCCGCTCGGACACGTCGCTCTACGACTTCAGCCTCGCGACCTACGACACGGGCGACACGTTCGACCAGTCGAGCGCGAAGGGCTTCATCGACATCTGGGGCATGGCTTCGAAGGTCGCCTCGGGCCGCGACCAGCGGGTCGCGGGGGAGTAGTTCTCGTGGCCAACTCGACGAACGAGGGTGCTTTGTGGGGCGGGCGCTTCGCCGGGGGACCGGCGGACGCGCTCGCCGCGCTGAGCAAGTCCACCCACTTCGACTGGCGGCTCGCGCGCTATGACATCGAGGGCTCCCGCGCCCACGCGCGCGTCCTCCACCGCGCGGGTCTGCTCAATGACGCCGAGCTCGCGGGCATGATCGATGCGCTCGACCGCCTCGACGCCGACGTCGCGTCCGGCGCCTACGTGCCGGCGGAGTCCGACGAGGACGTGCACGGTTCGCTCGAGCGCGGACTCATCGAGCGGGCCGGAGCCCACCTCGGCGGCAAGCTCCGGGCGGGCCGCTCGCGCAACGACCAGGTCGCGACGC
>NZ_JBKZWT010000445.1:0-2360 GCF_047759905.1 Sinomonas sp. G460-2
TTCGAGCCGACGCCGCTCGCCGTCGTCGTCCGTCAAACCGACGACGGCGACCCCCACCTCCGCGAGGCGGTCCACGAGCGTCGTCGTGACGTCGCGAGTGGAGCCGACGACTACGGCGACGCTCGCAAGCCCGTTCTGACACGCCGCGAGCAGCTCAGCGAGCTCGGCGCACCGACGGACGACCGTGACGGGTCCGTGCAGACGCTCGAGCTCGCCCACGATCTCGGTCCCGTCTGCGCCCAGCGTGACGACGGGGATGCTCACTGGGCCCGTCCGGCGGGGTTCCAGACGAGCGACACCCGTGACTTGTTGGCCTGGGCGCCGAGCAGTTGCGGCAGGTGGGCATCCTCGACCAGCACCTGAACGACTGTCTCCCGCGTGCCACCCAGGGCAGACTGCGCCGTCGCGACATGGGCAATCTCCGCTGCCGTGACGATGCGCCGAGGCTCCGCGAAGCCGTTGCGGCCGTCCGGGGCCGCGACCCAGACGTCAACGTGGGTGCCGGCGACCGCCTCCGAGGGCAGAGCCTCGGTGATGGCGATCGGGAGTGGCTTGCGGCCCAGCGAGCTCGGCGCGCCGAGACTCGACGCGGGGACGAGGTCCCCCTTCGCGACCCGCTGCACCGCGATCTTTCCGTCCGGCACGCTTCCCCGCGTGAGGTAGCGGCCCTCAGCGCCCCCAAGCCGCACCTCGACCGCAACGAGCTGGTCAGGGCCGACGGCCGCGCCGACGGCGATTTCATCCTTGGCCGCATACGCGACGATGCTCGTGTCGGCCGCGCGCACGAGCGCCCCGACGCCCGCAATCGAAGCAAGGACGAGCAAGACCCCGACAAGAAGTCGCGGATCCTTCCACGACGGTTTCCTGAGGCGCGAGACGGCAGTCTTCTCCACAGAGCTCATGAATGCATCCCCCCAATGCATGGAACGGTCCCCCGACCGACCTGAGACCGCGCGCGGTGCTGCGCTGCGGCGACGCGGCACCCTCGGTGGGCACCGCGACTAGCGCCATTCTGTCCTATTCACCACCACTGCCCAACTTTGGTGTCCAGAGTGCATCAAATTGTGGATAACGCGACCACCCGGGCAGAAGGTGGAAGAATGAGTGCATGCCGCGCTTCCTGACCCTCGCCGACGTGTGTGAGCTGCTCCAGATCAGTTCTGCACAGGCCTACGCCCTCGTGCGAAGCGGAGAGCTCAAGGCGATCCAAGTCGGCGGCCGCGGGCAATGGCGCGTCGAGGACGTCAAGCTTGAGGAATACATCCAGGCCAGCTACGCCAAGACCGAGAAGATGGTTTCCGAGCATCGAGCCCAGCCTGGCAGTCGCTGAGACAGGCTTCATGCCGGGGAGACGACGGCGACGAGCGCGCTGAGCGCCGCGAGCGTCGTGCCGAGTGCCCGCGTCTCCCACGCCTCGGCTCGGCCCGGGGCAAGCTCGGCATAGTCCCGCCCCACGCCGTCGATGGTCCCCGAGACGGTTATCGGCGCGCCCGAGCCGCGACCCAAGTGACACACGACCTGGACGCGTGCCCGCGCGAGGGCGCGCAGCGCTGACGCAAGACTGAGGCCGCGACGGACGGCCGAGACCTCGCGCCGCGAACGTCGGCCGAGCCCGCCAATGGCGACGACGGCGTGCAGCGGAATGAGGACGCTCCGAGGCCCGGCCTCGAGGCAAAACCAGGTGTCGGCAACCTGACGGACCTCTCCGCGGAACCTCAACCCTCCGCACAGTGCGACGTCTATGACGGCGCCGTCGTCGCCTCGAAGCCGCTCCGCGAGCGCGAGTTCGGATTGTTCGGCCCACGCGAGCTCGCGGACCTCGGCCTCGAGCTCCGCTCGCTGCGCTTCGACCAGCTGAGCCTCGAAGTCGTCGAAGAGGGCTTCCCATCGCATAGGGGCAACCCTAGAAATCTCATCAATAGATGGTCAAAGCAACCAAATTTGGTCTAGCTAGACAAATGCTGCCTAACATGTCCACAATCACATTCAAGTACCAAACTGCATCAAATGACATGATCGTGCATCTCGGGCGTTCCGACGTCCGATGTTCTTGGGGGGATTCATGCACAGCAGGCTCCGGGGGCTCGCTCGTGACCTCGTCGCGACGCTCGCCATCCTCGTTCTCGGGCTCTCATTGGCCCTCGCCGGCCGAGTCTTGGGCGACGCCAGCCCGACGGAATCGGTCGACGCTCTCCTGGGGCTCGCCGCTAGCACCGCAGGCCTAGTCGTCGTCGGCGGTTGGCTCGCCGCGATGTCGCTCGCCGCGGCCGCGGCGCTACTCGACGCGGCCGGGAGACATGGTCCGGCCAGATGGGCGGCGGCAGTGACGCCCGCGTTCATGCGCCGCCTCGCCTTCGGCG
>NZ_JBKZWT010000446.1:0-2346 GCF_047759905.1 Sinomonas sp. G460-2
GCCGGCGGACGTTCGGTGGGGATCTCGACGAGCATCTCCTTGAGGACGCCGATCCCGTGCTCGAGTTGCGGATCGACGCCCGCCGCATAGGCGTGCGGCGGGTAGGCGATCTCGATATCCGGCTCGACCCCGCGGTTCTCCACGTCCCATCCCACGCCCCCGCCGAACCACGTGGCGTAACGAGGTTGGCTCACGGCCGTTCCGTCGGCGAGCCGGAAGCGGTTGTCGATGCCGACGACGCCGCCCCACGTCCGGGTGCCGACGACCGGGCCAATCCCCCTGAGCTTCCCAACCTGCGTGATGATGTCCCCGTCCGAACCCGCGAATTCATCGGCAAGGATCACCACGGGGCCGCGCGGGGCGTGCCGCGGGTATGTGCGGGGCTGCTCTCCACGGGGCATGGTCCACCCCGTGACGCGACGCCCGATGAGCTCGGCGACGAGCTGGGAGGTGTGCCCGCCGCGGTTGCGCCGAACGTCGACGATCAGCGCGTCGAGCGCCGTCTCCGTGTCGAGATCGCGGTGCAGCTGTGCCCACCCGCGCGCGGCCATGTCCGGAACGTGCAGATAGCCGAAGCGTCCGCCCGAGGCCTCACGCACAAGGCGTCGGTTGGCCTGAACCCAGTCCTGGTACCGCAGCCGCTCCTCGTCGCGGATCGGCACGACCGCTATGCGCCGGCGCACGCCTTCCTCGTCGGGATGCGCGGGGCCGTTGAGGATCGTGAGCTCGACCGTCTTGCCCGCCGCGCCCACGAGCGCCGTCGCCGGCCCGAAATCCGGGGCGAGCGGGACGCCGTCGACCGCGAGAAGCCGATCGCCGCGGCGCACCCCCGCACCTGGGGCGGCGAGCGGCGACGTCGCGAGGGGGTCCGAGGACTCGCTCGCGAGGACCCGCCGGACCACCCAGCCGCCGTCGTAGTCGAACTCTGCACCGAGGCGCCCCTGCCCGCCCGCCCCGGGCTCGGACGCCAGCGTCGGGGTGACGTAGGCATGCGAGGTTCCCAGCTCGCCGTGGACTTCCCACAGGAGGTCCACGAGGTCGTCGTGCGAGCCGAGGCGACCCACAATCGGCTCGTAGTGGGCACGCACCTCGGCCCAGTCCTGGCCCGCCATGTCCGCGGTCCAGAAAAAGTCGCGCTGGAGCCTCCACGCCTCGGCGAAAGCCTGGTGCCACACAGCCACGGGATCAAGCCGCACGCGGATCCGGTCGAGGTCCACCTTGACGTGCTCCGGGCTGCCCTCGTCGGCCTTCGCGTTGCTGGGCACCGAGCGGAGCTGGCGCTCGCTCACGTACAGGACCCGCGATCCGTCGCCGCTCAGACGGTACGAATCGAGGGCGCCCACGAGCGTCGTGGTACGGGAGTCCGTGAGGTCGAATCGCTCGAGGCTCGGCTGGGGGTCCTTGTCCGCCGGCTTGGCCTTGCCCTCGCCCGTGGCCCCCGAGAGGTCGTGCGAGAGCCACAGGAGCGCGTCCTTGGCGGCCGTGAGGCGCGAGTAGTTGCCCTGCCGCACCGGCAGTGCCACGACGCGGTGAGCGAGTCCCTCGAGCTCCACGGCGACACGAACGGACGACGTCGCGCCCTCACCCCGAGCGGTTGCCTCGCCGGCGTCGGCCTCACCCCGTGATGTCGCCGCGGACGGTTCCTCCGCGGTGCCGAAGTTCGCGGCCCGCGGCCCGAACGGCGCCGCGGTCGCCGCCGAGAGCGGCACGAGATAGGGCTTGATCGGGCTCGGAAACGAGAGGTCGAACGAGTGCCCGTCGTAGACGGGGTCGAAGCTGCGCCCGGAGAGGAACGCGAGGTACTTGCCGTCGGGGGTGAACGTCGGGGAGACGTCGCAGAACCGACCGTCCGTGACGTCGGCGATCTGGCCCGTCGCGACGTTGGCGAGCCGGAGCTTCGAGCGGGAGCCGAAGGCCGTCACCGGCTCGCTCCACGCGAGCCACGCCGAGTCCGGGCTCCACGCGAGTTCCTCGATGCTGCCCTCCCCCACGTTGGAGAGTGTCCTGGCTTGGCCCGTCTCCAGTTCGACGAGGTGCACCTCGCCGAACGCCGTCCCGAGCGCCACGTGCCGCGCGTCGGGGCTCGCCTCGAGCTCGGCGACCCGGTTCGACGTCGGGAGGGCGAGGCGCCTTGGCATGGCTATGGCATCGTCGCCGGCGGTCGCGACGGCGCGTGGAGCGGGCACCGCGTAGGAGCGCTGCTCCGAGCGTGCGAACGAGACCGCGGGAACGTGCCCTGCTCGGGCCGGCACCGGTGCGGGAAGGCCGCCCTCCTCCTCGATGGCGTCGAGGCCCGGGCCCGCCGAGAAGGGGCCCGCCGTCCCGGGCGCGGCCAGCGCCCATTCG
>NZ_JBKZWT010000447.1:0-2318 GCF_047759905.1 Sinomonas sp. G460-2
CGCCCTCCTGCGCAAGCCGTACCCGCTCGCGGCGGTGGGCATCGCGCTCGCGTCGTTCATGGGGCTCCTGCTCGTGTACGGCCTCAACACGTGGCTCCCCACGCTCATGGCCAGCGCGGGGTATTCGATGGGCTCGTCGCTCACGCTCCTGTTCGTGCTCAACATCGGGGCCGTCGCGGGGCTCGTGCTGGCCGGACGGCTCGCGGACCGGCACGGGGCCAAGCCCGTGGTGCTGCTGTGGTTCGGGCTCTCGGCCGTGTTCCTCGCCTTCTTGAGCATTCGGCTGCAGAACGAACTCCTCCTCGACGCTGCGGTGTTCGTGACGGGCGTCTTCGTGTTCAGCTCGCAGGTCCTTGTGTACGCGTGGGTCAGCCAGCTGTTCCCGCGGCATCTCACGGGCACGGCCCTCGGCTTCTCGGCCGGCGTGGGCCGCGTAGGCGCGATCCTCGGCCCGGCGGTGACCGGTGCGCTCGTGGCCGCCAACGCGGCCTACCCGTGGGGGTTCTACGTCTTCGCCGCAGCAGCGCTCGCGGGCGCCGCGGCCCTCGCTCTCGTCCCACTGGCGGGCGCGCGGGAGGAGCCACGGCGCGAGGACGCGTAGCGGGCGGACCGTTCGGAACGCCATAGTCTTGGAGCACCGACGGAAGGACTCCCCATGCCTGCGCACATCATCCGGTTCTCCGAACTCCCGCGGAGCGCTTGGCGCAACGGCGGCGGCACGACCGTCGAGATCGCGCGAGGCCCCGAACCCACGGGCGACGACTGGGGATGGCGGCTCAGCCTCGCCGACGTCGAAAGGGCGGGAGACTTCTCCCCGTTCGAGGGCATGGAGCGCGTCCTCACGGTGGTCGAGGGCGAGCTCCTCGTGCTCACGGTGGGCGGGCGCGAGCAGGGTCTCGAGCGTTTCCGGCCGTTCAGGTTCGACGGCGGCGCCCCCGCGAGCGCGGTCCTCCCCACCGGCTCGATCCGCGACCTCGGCCTCATCACTCGCCGCGGCGCCTTCACGGGGCACGTCACCATCCTCGAGCTCTCGAAGAAGCGCGCCCACCCGCTGTTCCCGGGTCAGCTCGGCGTCCTCCTCCAGGGCGAGGCCGCGGTCGACGGCGGCGAGCAGCTCGCGCGCTATGACACCGTGGTTGGCTCCGAGGAGAATCCGGCGGTCCTCGGGCGGGGTTTCCTCGCGGTGGTCAGCGTGGACGCCGTGGGGGCCGGCGGCGAGGACGCCGGCTAGACCAGTTCGGGCCGCCACTCCGCGGAAAGGAGTGCCCAGATCTGGGTGTCGTCGAACGCGTCGCCCATCGGCCAGGACTGGCGGAGCGTTCCCTCGAGCGTCATCCCGAGGCGCTGCGCGACGGCCCCGGATCGGGCGTTCGTCGCCCGGCAGCGCCACTCGATGCGGTGCAGTCCGCGAGTCTCGAACGCCCAGCGCACGAGGGCCCGGCAGGCTTCGCTGACGAGGCCCCGCCCTTCCGCGCCGGGCTCGAGCCAGCAGCCGAGTTCGGCGACACCGCGAGGGGCGTCGAAGCCGACGAACATGACGCCGCCCACGAGGGTGCCCCCGGACCAGATGCCATAGATCCGGGCGCCGTCGGCGGCCGTTGCGGTCGCGTAGCGGGTCAGGGTCGCGGTCGCGGCCTCGACCCCTGCCGTGACGAACGTGGGCCCAACCCACGGGCGAATGTGCTCGCGCGCACGGTCCAGATGATCCGCGAATTCCGCGCCTTGCCACGGTTCGAGCGGCCGAAGCTCGGCTCCGGACGGCAGCTGATGCGCGAACACTACGAACCGCTCCCCTCGAAGGTCTCGGTCATGGGCTGGAAGGCGGACATGCTCACCCCGGGCCGTTCGTCGTCCCACGCAATCGCGCTGATGCGCCAGCCGGAGGAAGTGCGCACGAGCTGCAGAGTCTTCATTCCCCGCCCTTCGCTGGCCTCCGCCCCCTGGAACCACGACTTCTCGTACCGGCACCAGACCTGGGCGATGTCGCCGAAGATGTCCATCCTTCCGGACCTCGCCCACTCGCGGAAGTCGCGCAGTTCGCCGCCCGCCAGGAGCTCGATTCGCGGCCGGATGAAGTCCTCGACGCCGAGCACTTGGGGTTCGTCCCCGCACGTGCGCACGACCACGGCGCCCGGCAGCAGGACCTCGCGCAGCACCGTCGCGCCGTCGGCGGCCCCTGGTCCCGACACGAAAGCGGAGAAAAACCGCCGAACGACCCCGTAGATCGCCGCGCGATCGACTTCTGTGGTGTTGGGCATGGGCGCCTCAATCCTCGCGTGCTCCGCCATCGGGACAACCGTCACACTATCCCGTCCGCG
>NZ_JBKZWT010000448.1:0-2316 GCF_047759905.1 Sinomonas sp. G460-2
ACCACCTTGAGGAGGGGCTGGAGCGCTACCCCAGAGTCCGAAGACTCGGCGCGCTCGAGGACGAAGCCCGCATGTTCCTGGCCCGCGACGCGCACCCGCACGCGGACGCCGGGCTGGGCCGCCTCGGAGAGCTGCTCGGGGACGAGGTAGTCGAAGAGGCGGTCGAGCTGCGGCAACGGCGACTCGACGCACACGCGTGCCACGGGACGCGCGCGGGCGGGCTCGGTCAGTACCGAAGGACGCGCCGGCTCGGGGAGGTCGACGAGCAGCGCCGGCTGCGCGGCTTCCAGTCCAGCCTCCGGCCTGGCCTCCCCACCCGGGCCCGGCACGTTCTGGCTCATCAGGCGTTCTGGCTCATCAGGCGCCGAAGAAGTCCTTGAGCGCCTGCACCCGGTCGAGCCGCTCCCACGTGAAGTCTGGCTCCTCGCGGCCGAAGTGGCCGTGGGCGGCCGTCTTCGCGTAGATGGGCCGCTTGAGGTCGAGGGCGTCGATGATGGCGCGGGGGCGGAGGTCGAAGACCTCGTTGATGGCGGCGCTGATGCGCAGCGGGTCGACGCTCTCGGTGCCGAAAGTCTCGACATAGATGCCGACGGGCCGCGCCTGGCCGATCGCGTACGCGATCTGGATCTCGGCGCGGCGCGCGAGGCCGGCCGCGACGACGTTCTTCGCGACCCAGCGCATCGCGTACGCGCCGGAACGGTCGACCTTCGACGGGTCCTTGCCCGAGAACGCGCCGCCGCCGTGTCGCGAGAAGCCTCCGTAGGTATCGACAATGATCTTGCGGCCCGTGAGGCCCGCGTCGCCGACGGGCCCGCCGATGATGAACGGTCCCGCGGGGTTGAGGATGCTCCGCACGTGGCCGCTCTCGAGCTGGCTCGCGGCGAGGACGGGCGCGATGACGTGGTCGGCGAGGTCGGCCCGCAGGTGCGAGAGCTGCGTGCCCTCGGCGTGCTGGCTCGAGATCACGACCGTCTCGACGGTCACGGGACGGTCCCCGTCGTAGCCCACGGTCACCTGGGTCTTGCCGTCGGGGCGCAGGTACGCCAGCTCGCCGCTCTTGCGCACCTCGGTGAGCCGCTCCGAGAGCCGGTGGGCGAGCCAGATCGGCGTCGGCATGTACGTGGGCGTCTCGTCGCTCGCATAGCCGAACATGATGCCCTGGTCCCCCGCGCCCTGGCGGTCGTATTCGTCCTCGAGCGTTCCCTCGCGGGACTCGAGCGAGTTGAACACGCCGTCGAAGATGTCCGAGGACTGCTGCCCGATCGAGACGGACACCCCGCAGCGCGCGCCGTCGAAGCCGTTCGCCGAAGAGTCGTAGCCGATGCCGAGGATCGTGTTGCGCACGATCTGGGGAATCTCGACGTACGCGTCCGTCGTGACCTCGCCCGCGACGTGCACGAGACCCGTGGTCGCCATCGTCTCGACCGCCACCTTGGACTCCGGATCCGCCGCGAGGAGCGCGTCGAGGATCGCGTCACTGATCTGGTCGCAGATCTTGTCCGGGTGCCCCTCCGTGACGGACTCAGAGGTGAAGAGCCTCAGGGCTGTAGTGTCTGCCGGGCGTGCGGCGTCAAGGGGAGCGTGGGTCACTGCTCTACTCTACTTCCTGCCCCGGAACAAGCCGGGGCGCGTATTTCGCCGCGCGAAGCGGCGTGATGACGAGCCGCGCGTCAGCGCGCGTCGAGTTCGCGGGCGAGGCGGAGCACGACGGCGTCCGCGACCTCGTCCTTGCTTCCCGCCACGTGCTGGGGCTCGCTGCCGTCCTTCGCGAGGATCGTCACGCTGTTCTCGTCGAGCCCGAAGACACGGTCGGTGCCGACCTCGTTGACTACGAGGAGCTCGCACCCCTTGCGCTCGAGCTTGGCACGCCCGTACTCGAGGACGTCGGCGCCGTCGTCGCCGGTCTCGGCGGCAAAGCCGACGATCACCTGGCGGCTGCCCGCCGCGTTGCGGAGCCGGACGAGCTCCGCGAGGATGTCGGGATTGCGGACGAGCTCGATCGGGGCGTCCGGGACGTCGTCCCGCTTCTTGATCTTGGCCTCGTGACGGTGCGCTGGACGGAAGTCGGCAACGGCCGCGGACATGATGAGCGCATCGGCGGCCTGCGCCCGCTCGACCATCGCGTCCCGCAGCTCGACCGCGGTCTCGACTCGCACCACGTCGGCCCCAGCCGGCGGATCGACCTCGAGGTGGGCCGCGACGAGTGTCACCGATGCCCCGGCCTGCAGCGCCGCGCGCGCGAGAGCGACGCCCTGCTTGCCGGACGATCGGTTGCCGAGGAAGCGGACGGGGTCGATCGGCTCGCGCGTCCCGCCA
>NZ_JBKZWT010000449.1:0-2311 GCF_047759905.1 Sinomonas sp. G460-2
GAATGGGCCGAATGCTGGATGGCCGAGCTGCGGCTCAGGCTGCGTCGCCTCGCGACGCAGGGGCTGCACGGGGAGCTCGTGTACTTCCTCCACGACGAGGTCATGGTCCACGCCGAGGAGGGCGCGGCCGAGGCGTGCGCCGACGCGGTCCGGGATGCTGCGGCCGCGGCCAAGCGCCTGCTGTTCGGCGACGCTCCCGTGGAGTTCCCCGTGAGCATCGCGGTCGTGGACTCGTACGATCAGGCCAAGTAGCACCCTGGCCAAGCAGAACCCCTGATCAGGGCGAGATGTAGTGCTTCCGCTCGCGGTCCCACGGGACGGCCCAGCCGAGGCCTTCGAGCAGCGCGTCGAGCACCATGGCCGTGAACCCCCACACGAGCACGTCGCTGACCAGGAACGCGGGGCTCGTGAACGTGACCCCGCGGCGCCGGATCACCCCCGTGACCCGGTTCGCGGGGTCGAGCAGGTCGCGAACGGGCGTGCGGAACACCTGGGCGGACTCGGCGTAGTCCACGACGTCGACGGGCGACGGCGACGCCCACCACGCGAGCACGGGCGTCACGAGGAAGCCACTCGCCCCGAGTCCGAGGGCGGGGAGCTCGGCCAGCACGTCGACGCCGGTCGGGTCGAGCCCGGTCTCCTCGACGGCCTCGCGCAGGGCACAGTCCACGAGGCTCGCGTCCTGCGGCTCGCGCCCGCCGCCGGGGAAGGCCACCTGGCCGGGGTGGGAGCCAAGCGTCTGCGCGCGTTCGAGGAGGAGGACGTCGAGGTCTCCCGGCGCGAAAGGCTCGCCGGACGGCGCGGAGACGCTGTCGAGCGCGCCGAACAGCACAAGGACAGCCGCCTCGCGTGCCGTGTTCCCCACGACCTTCGGATGCCAGCGGGCATCGAACGGATCGATCCGGCCGGACCGGATCCCGTCCGCGAGTGCTTCGAGGTCGCCCCTCGCGCTCACACCGCGCCTCCGGCGGGGTCTCCCGCGCGAGCGACGGGGTGGCCCTGCGTGCGCCTGCGGATCTCCGCGGCACGGTGCACGTTCTCGATCATCTCGGCGCGGAGCGCCTCCTGGCCGGGCGCGAGCTCGTACTTGAGCAGCTTGCGGGCTTTCTCGGGATCGGTCTCGCCGTCCCCGAACGCCGGGCACAGCGTAGCGACCGGGCACGCGCCGCACGCGGGCCGGCGCGCGTGGCACACGCGCCTGCCATGGAACACGACGTGATGCGAGAGCATGGTCCAGTCCCGCGGCGGGAACAGCTCCATGACATCCTGCTCGACCTTGACCGGATCGTCGGACGCGGTCCAGCCGAAGCGCCTGGCGAGCCGCCCGAAGTGCGTGTCAACCGTGATGCCGGGGACCCCGAACGCGTTGCCGAGCACCACGTTCGCCGTCTTGCGGCCTACGCCCGGAAGCGTCACGAGGTCCTCGAGCCGGCCGGGCACCACGCCGTCGAACTCGTCGACGATCCGCTGCGAGAGGACGTGCAGGCTCTTCGCCTTGGCGCGGAAGAACCCCGTGGGCCTGATGATCTCCTCGAGGCTCTCGGGCTCGGCCTCGCTCATGGCGCGCGCGTCCGGGTACCTGGCAAACAGAAGCGGAGTCACCTGGTTGACGCGCACGTCGGTAGTCTGCGCGCTCAGCACGGTCGCAACAAGCAGCTCGAACGGCGTGCGGAAGTCGAGTTCGGCGTGAGCGTACGGGTAGAACTCACCGAGGATCCGGTCGATCTTGCGGGCGCGCCGTGTGAGGGCGAGCGGCGATTCGTCCGCGGTGAGCCGGCGCCGCGCGGGCTGACGCGCGGCGCCGGTGAGACTGGTCAGCCCCGCTCGATTCCGGACAGGTCGCGCAGCACGCCGACCCGCCCGTCCTGGCTCTGGACGAGGAACTCGTTGCCGCGGTCCTGGAGGGCGAGGATCCACTGCCCCGGCTCGAGGTTGAACATCGGCAGGCCGCTCTGCGGGTCCACCGCGGTGCGCTGCTGGTTCACCGCGAACCAGAACGCCTCGTAGTCGGACTCGGACTCGTCGAAGCTGCGGCTCGCCTCATGCCCCGAGGAGCGGTCGACGACGGGCGCCGCCTGCGTGGGAGGCGGCTCCTCGGCGTCTGCGGGCTTGGCGGACGGAAGGGCGGTCGTGTGGTTCGATGGTGCCTCCGTGCTCGGGGCACCGTACGCTTCGCCGTCGGCCTCCCCGGGGGCGGTGGCCGCGCCGAACGTCGTCGCGGCGGTTGCCGCCTCGGACGAAGCCTCCGGTTCCCCGTGGACGGCCGCGACGATATCGGCCACGCTGGCCGGCTTGGGGCCCGAAGCGGAAC
>NZ_JBKZWT010000045.1:0-20213 GCF_047759905.1 Sinomonas sp. G460-2
TGCTGCAGCCGTGCCTGCGGCGTGGTGGCCGCGCCGGCGGCTGCGCGTCAACCCGGTGCGGCGGTGCGGGCTGCCACGGACGCGGGAGGCTGAGGACACGTAGAGCAACGGATCCGCTGTCCCCGCCGTACTGAACGGTGCCCGGCAACTCCCCCGATCCTCAGCAGTGCCGCCCTCCGCCACTACGTACGGCCCGTTGATGCGCGTCTCAGTGCCCAATGCGGCTTCTAGCGTCGCAATCATGGACCCAACCAGTGCCCTGGGCGGTACGCCGGCCCGGCAAGAAAAGGGCACGGAGCCTACTGTGGCCATCGCCCACGACTACCTCACCCAGCGAGGTGGGGCCGAGCGAGTCGTACTGGCCATGCACCGCGCGTTCCCCGAAGCCACGATCTACACCACGCTCTACGACCCTGACAGAACCTATCCGGAATTCCGCACGGCTCGGATCGTGACCTCTCCGCTCAACCGTGTCCCCGGCTTCCGGCGTGACCATCGGGCCGCTCTGCCGCTCCTGGCCCCGGCGGCCAGCGCGCTCAAGGTGCCTGCCGACGTCGTCCTCACATCCACGAGCGGGTGGGCGCACGGCTTCCGGACCCCCGGGCGGGTCCTTGCCTACTGCCACTCCCCTGCCCGCTGGCTCTACCTCACAGACCAATACCTCGGGGACTCACGTCGCCGCAGCGCCAAGGCGCTAGCGCTGGCCGCGCTCAAGCCATTCCTCCTGCGCTGGGATCGGCGGGCGGCCGCGGGGGCGGATCGCTATGTGGCGAACTCGAGCGTCGTGCGCGACCGGATCCGGGCCGTGTATGGACTGGATGCCGATATTGTCCACCCGCCCCACAGCGTCGATACGCAGGGCGAGCTCAAGCCGGTCCCCGGCCTCGAAGACTTCGTGGGCGGCGGCGGGCACTTCCTCATCGTGTCCCGCCTCCTCCCGTACAAGAACGTGGCAGAGGCCATCGATGCCTTCCGAGGACTCGATGAGCGGCTCCTCGTGATCGGCGCAGGACCCCTCCGTGCGCGCCTCGAGGCGACACTCCCCAAGAACGTCCGGCTCGCGTCCCATCTGAGCGACGCCCAGATGCGCTGGGCCTACTCGTCCGCAGCAGCCCTTGTCGCCCCGTCGTACGAGGACTTCGGCATCACCCCACTCGAAGGCGGAGCTTGGGGAAGGCCGACGATCGCGCTGCGCGGGGGCGGCTATCTGGACACGATCGTCGAGCGGGTCACCGGCTCCTTCATCGAGCACCCGACCCCGGCGTCCATCCGCGACGCAGTTCTCGCCTTCCGGCCTCACGAGTGGGATGCGGAGAGGATCCGAACCCACGTCGAGCAGTTCTCCGAAGACCGCTTCCGCGAGTGGCTCCGCTCCGCCGTGAGGGAGATTTCGGGGCACGCGCTCCGGGCGGCCGGCTGAGACTCCACTCGCAAATCCCACAACTGCACCCCACTTCCGAAGAGCCCGCGAACGCCTTGGCCTGTGGAAAGGAAGAATTCTTTGATAGTGGTAAATTGCCGGCATTTGACTCAGGAAATGACCGGAGTGCAACGATTTGCCGAGCAGATCATTCGAACCCTCGCGGCACAGCGCGAAGACCTCGTGTTCGTAGCTCCCCGGGGTTTCACCCCCTCGGAAGCGGGCTACCCCGTGGAAGCCATCGGAAGGCTCCGAGGCCATGCTTGGGAGCAGGTCGACCTCCCGGCCTACCTCCATCGCAGGGGTAGCCCCTTGCTTCTGAACCTCATGAGTACTGCCCCGGTCTTCTATCGGAACAAGGTGATGACTGCGCACGACATCACCTACGTCAGGCATCCTGAAAGCTTCAGCCGGGCCTTCAGGATGTTCTATGGCGTCGCCGTACCGCCGGCGCTGAGACGAAGCCGGAAAATCCTCACGGTGAGCGAGTTCTCGCGGAAGGAAATTTCGGCCTGCTTTGGATTGGATTCCGGCGCTTTTGCTGTCGTCCCCAACGCCGTCGACGGGCGATTCGCTCCTCGCGCCAGCCGCTCCGTCGACTCCGCCGACGAGAGGCCGCGCTATCTGCTAGCGGTGTCCTCCCCGAATCGGCACAAGAATTTCGAGAACCTCATTGCCGCCTATCTTCGCAGCGGCCTCCATCCGACGGTCGGACTCACTCTCGTGGGGAGCACGAATCGATCCTTCCGCGACACCTGCGTCACATCAGCTGCGAACCTGCCAGGAGTCAGCTTCGCCGGGCGAGTTTCCGATGAACATCTCATTCGGCTGTATCAGGGTGCGACGGCATTCGTGTTCCCGTCGCTCTACGAAGGATTTGGAATCCCCGTCCTCGAAGCACAGGCGGCCGGCGCGCCAGTACTTGCCGCGAACAGGGCCTCCTTGCCGGAGGTGCTCCAGGACTCGGCCATCTTCTTCGACCCCCTCAACGTCGACGAGATCGCCGCCCACATGGTTGAGATAGCGTCCTCCGAACAGCTGCGGCACCAGCTGAGAGAACACGGCCTCGCAAACGCGGCCCGCTTCAGCTGGCAGAACTCGGCGCGGATCGTGAGCGACCTATTGGACGGCCTCACGAGCGCCAGCCGCGCGACGGCGTGAACGTGCCGACGAGCGCGAGCCTGGGCCCGAATGAGGGATCCCTGCTTGCCACGGCCCTCTGCGGCCACATCATCCGGAGCGAACGGCTCCCGGCGGTGGTCATCAAGGGTCCCATCGCGACCAGATGGGGGCTCCGGCCCCAGCGGCCCTCGGCCGACGTCGATATTCTCACCGATGCCCGCGGTGAGAGGGTCATGCTCAGAGTCTTGGGAGAGCGCGGCTGGCGGCTCCGGCCCACGGACTCATCCGGGGTTGTCGCGTCCCATTCCTCGACCCTCTACCACCCCTCGTGGAATGTCGACGTTGATGTTCACTCGTGGTATCCGGGATTTGAGGGCGAGACCGACGCGGTCCTCCACGAGATCCTGTTGACTGCCGTCGTCGAGAACGTTGCCGGTGTCGAGGTCCCGGCAGCGGGCAAGACGGCCATGGCTGTCATCCAAATGCTGCATGCCCTTCGGAGCCCCTGGCTGAGGCAATCGCAGACCGACCTGGCCCATCTGTTGGCCTCGCCCAGCCTTCCGGACTTCGACGCTCTCATGGAATTCGCCGACAGAACGGGGGCAACGGGGGCGCTGCGCCCGTTTCTCGAATCCGCCTACGGAGATCGGCTGGCCGACCGAGCCCTCGCGGAACCGAGCGCAGCTTGGACCGAACGCCTCGGCGAAAGCATCCCAGGGTTGCTCCGATGGCGCACAATACGACGGGCGAGAGGGTGGCGCCGCGTCTCCCTCGTTTACCGTGCGGTGATTCCCAGTCGCGACACCATGGCAAGCAGAGACATCCGACTGGCTAATTCGGGTGCTGCGCGCTATTGGCTGGCCGTCTGGCTGCGCCTGTTCGCGTTTCTCAGATGGCTGGCGACATCACGGCGGAAGCGCTAATGCGTTCCGCCTGACGCGAGGACGGAGTCGGAAGCCGCGGACCGGACGCGCTGATGACAAAGAGAGCTGCGCTGGCCAACCAGGTCATGGTGTCGAAGCTGAAGAACATGATGATTGACAAGCACAGGAGCAAGGCCGTGAGGCGATCGGCCCTGCGGAACGCAACCACCAATGCCGCCGCAAGGAGCACGAGGCTGAGCACGCCGGACACGGCGAAGAATCTCACGAGCTGGTTGTCGAACATTTGCAAGTTGTCTTCGGCGTTAATCACGGTCTCGAAGAGTTTCGTTGCTTTCCCGTCGCCGACGCCAAGGAGCAGCTGAACGCTGTTTGCGTTCTGATAGATATCGACGGTACTGCTCAGCACGTCAATGCGATGGGTGTAGGAGACGCCAGACTGGACGCTGTCGTTGAACACGTAGGCCAAAAAGCCTGACTGAATCGCGATGACGGCGGCCCCAAGCAAAACGATGCTGAGGATGAAGCGGCTCGCCCCGCGCCTGGCCACGAGAAAGGAGATCACGAGACAGACCGCGCCGGCGAAGACGGCGCTCCGAGTGCCCGAGAGAGCGAGCGCACCGATCCCCGAGGCGGCAAGAACGAGGTATCTGCTCTTCCGGCTGGATCGAAAGAGTTCGATGGCCACGAGAATCCCCGCCGCGGCCAGGGTCCCCAGAAGGATGGGGTGGCCAGCCACCGACATCGACCGGCCGGCCAGCAACGACGGGAGGAGTTCTTGATGGCGATTCTCCAGGAAGTCCATCCACGTCCCCCTGGGCCATAACGCGAGGGTCGGGTTGGCCTGCTCGGCGAGGCCCAGAGCCAAATGAATCGGCAGCATGAGCGCCAACGGCGCTAGCACCCGGGCGCTACTGAATGCTCGGGCCGCTATGGGGAACACCACGGCCAGGAGAGCCAAGCAGCACCCAACGCCGAAGAAGTAGATTCCGCTTTGGAAGGGCAACCCCCGAAGGCCGTTGATGCCGACGCACGCCATCAGCGCCACCAGGGCCCAATTCACCCCGGTCCAGGCCACGCCCCGAGGTGCTTTGAGCAGGGCCACCAGCGAACAGAGGATGACGCAAATCGTCGCGGACACCCGCAGCGAGGATGGTGCCGCGAACGAAGGAATCGTCCCAACGAGCACCAAGGCCCCCTGGACTGCCACGAGGGAGGCCCGCACCCCAGGGGCCCTGAGCGTCGCCACGACAACGACGATCATCAACCCCACAGCTACGAGTTCCATGCTGTCCCTTTGCTCCTTCTCGCCGGTCCCCTCGGCGACACTAGCGGCCACGCCAACCACGGAGACGCCTGAGGAAGCCGTCTCCGTGGTGGCCGTCGCGGCACGCCACGAAGAGGGGGCCAAACCACCGGGGCCGAGACGGAAGAAGGGCTGGCTGCCCGGAACCGCAATGGTCCAGGGCAGCCAGCCCGACGCCGCATCGGAGCTACATGACAGCTCCGATCGCCACTTCGGCTGGAGTCTCACTCAGGCCGACTCGGCGGTGCACCCAACGCAGCGGCGCGGGGGCCCACCAATTGGCCCGGCCTAGCAGGGTCATGGTCGCCGGGACGAGGAGGCAGCGGACGAGCGTAGCGTCGACCAGCACCGCAATCGCGAGGGCCAGACCGAACTCCTTGATGCCGAGCGTCTGTCCCGCGGCGAAGCCCAGGAAGACGATCATCACGAGCAGGGCGGCCGAGGTGATGATCCGACCCGAGCGCTGCAGGCCGTGCGCAACTGCCTCGTTGGTGTCCCTGAGCTCGTCATGGCTCTCCTTGATCCGCGACAGGAGGAACACCTCGTAGTCCATCGACAGTCCAAAGGCGAAGACCGCAATGGTCGGCGGCGCCCACGCCTCGATCGCGCCGAAGGACGTGAAGCCGAGCAGCTGCGCGAGATGCCCGTCCTGGAAGACCCACACAAGGGCCCCGAACGTCGCGCCGAGCGAGAGGGTGTTCATCACGAGCGCCTTCAACGGGACCAGCACCGATCCGGTCATGAGGAACAGCAGCAGGAAGGTCGACACCGCGATCATCGCGATCGCATACGGCATCCGGTTGGCGATCTGGTCCGAGAAGTCAACCAGCGATGCAGCTTCGCCCGTCACGTAGGTGGTGAACGACGGCCGGTCGGCACGCAGCGCGCGGACGAGCTGCTGGGCAGGCTCCCCCTGGGTCGTCCCCGAGGGGACGACGTCGATGAGGGTCGTCTCGCCGCGGGCGCCGGGTTCGATCGCCACCGACACCACGCCCTTAACGTGCCCGAGCTGCTCGGCATAGGCGACGACCCGCGGATCGGTCGGCTGCACCTTGGCGACGACGACAACCGGCTCCGTGCCCATCTGCTGGAACGATGCGGCCATCGAGTCGCTGACCTGCCGGCTTTCCGAGGTCGCCGGCAGGGTACGCGGGTCGCCGAGCGACGTGTTGACGTGGAGGAATGGCAGGGCGGTCATGGCCAGAATTGCGGTCGCACCCAGGGCGACGAGCACGGGATGACGCTGTACCCGGCGGGCGAGCCGACCGAACCGACCGTCCTCGGCGTTCTGACGGGCCGCGGCCTTGAGCTTGGCGCCCCAGCTGGCCAGGAAGGCCGGGATGAGGGTGAGCGCGGCAGTCATGGCGATGAGCGTCGTCGAAATTCCGCCCAGGGCAAGTGAGGTGAACGTCGGGTCGTCGAGTAGGAGCAACCCAGAGAGCGCGGCGGCCACCGTGAGGGCCGAGAAGGTCACGGTCCTGCCCGCAGTGCGGACGGTGTGCTCGGTCGCCGCCGCGACGTCGCCGCCAGCCGCTCTGGCCTCCCGGAAGCGGTTGACCATGAGCAGGCCGTAGTCGACGGCCAGCCCGAGTCCGAGCAGCTGGACAACGTCGAGTGCCTGCGGGGCGACGTCCGTGACATGGGTGATCCCGAGCAGCACGAGCATCGCGCCGGCGCCAGTCGCCAGCGAAGCGACCACGGGCAGGACCGCGGCGCGCCAGCCCTTGAAGATGAAGACGAGCGCGACAAGCAGGACAGGCATCGAGAGAAGCTCGGCCCACATGAGGTCGTTGGTGCTCGCGACCATTCCGTCCAGCCCGGCTGCAGCGTCGCCGCCGACCTGGACGTCGGCTCCGGGAACGGCACCGTGCGCGGCCTCGCGGATCGCCTCCACGTCATGGTGCGCGGCCATCGGGTGGTCGGTGTCCTTCTCGAGCGACACGAGCACCACGCTCTCGTGGCCATCGTTGCTGCGCAGATGCGGGTCTGACGAGGTGTAGGCGTTGACTGTTCCCGTCACGAACGGCATCGCGGCCAGCTTTGCTGTCAGTTGCTGGACAGCGGTGACCGTCGCCGGCGCGTCGACGGCTGGTCCCTTGACGAGCACGACGGCGCTCGGACCGGACGTGCTGGCCTCCTGGAGGATGGCCCGGCCCTGAGCGGACTCGGACGCGCTGTTCCCCCCTGACTCCTTGAGCTGCCCGAACAACGTCGCGGCAAGGGCGATGCCGAGGGCGAAGACGAGCGCCCAGACGGTCAGGACCCACCTTCGGTGGCGGATGCTGAAGCGGGCGATGGCGGCATACATAGTGGTGGTTCTCCCTCATCGGTGTGAGCTAGCCGGTGGTTCGGTCCCATTCCGGGCCTGCTATTGAGGGTCCGCTGACGCGAAGTGATGTGGCAGACGGCCAGCCAGAGGCTTCCCCCCTGCTAGCCGCCAAGTCCTCGCCAACATGGCCCGGGAGTGATACCACGGTTGCAGGAGGAGTCGAGGGCTGATGAGCATCCGATGACCACTGACGTGCCGCTGGCGTTCAGGCAGCGCAGAGCACTCCTGGCCGCCATTGCCCTGCTAGCTCTCCCCTCCGGCGTGGCCGCGGTTGCCGTGATCATCCTCGGTGACCGAGTGTCCTATCCGGCGGCCACCGCCTCCGTGACGGTCCTTGCCGCGTGGGCGTTCATCGGCGGCGGCCTCGTCGCCTGGGCGACCAGGCCGGATAACCGCACGGGCGCGCTCATGGTGCTCACCGGGTTCCTCCTGCTGGCCGGGTCGCTGTCCGACGCCAACGGCGCTCTCGCCTTCACGGTCGGGCTCCTAGCAGGCCCGGTGGCCCAAGCCGTGTTCGCCCATCTACTGCTGGCCTTCCCCCAGGGGCGGTTGCACTCCCGCGCCGAGCGGGCCCTGGTCATCGCCGCCTACCTCGACGTGACCGTCGTTCAGCTGGTGATGCTCGCGTTCATGGACTACCGCGAGGTGCGGGGCTGCCCCTGCCCGACGAACCTCCTCTTCGTCGCGACCGATGACACGCTTCACGAGTCGCTGATGACGGCGCAGCGCGCCGTCGGCGTTGCTCTCGCCGTCGGCTTCGTGGTCGTGACCGCGCGGCGATGGTGGAAGGCCACGCAGGTGCTGCGCCGCTCGCTCGCCCCCGTCCTTTCGACTGGAGCGATCGCGGTCGTATTCACCGGCGCGTCCCTTGTCGTGGCTGAGTTCTCCGACGCCCCAGCCGGAACATATCTTGGACTCGCCGCTACGTTGGCCGTCGCGTTCGTGCCGCTGGGATTTCTCGTTGGGCTGCTACGCAGCCGGCTGGCGAGGGGCGCAGTCGGAGATCTGGTGATCGCGTTGGGGCATCAGCTCGCCCCCGGACAGCTCCGTGGTGCTCTGGCCCGAGCAGTAGGCGACCCCTCGCTCGATCTTGCCTACCGGCTGCCGGACGGAGAGGTCTATGTCGACCTCGACGGACACGCCGTCGACCTTCCGCCGGAAGGCGGATCGCGGGCCGTGACCTACGTCGAGCGCGGGGGGCAGCGGATAGCCGCCGCGGTCCACGACGCGTCTCTTCTGGATGACCCCTCACTCGTCGAATCGGCCTGCGCCGCGGCGGGACTCGCGTTGGAGAACGCGGGCCTGCAGGCGGAGCTGCGGGCGCGACTGGCGGAGCTGTGGGCTTCGCGAGCTCGGCTCGTCGAAGCCACCGTCTCCGAGCGGCGCAGGATCGAACGTGACCTTCACGACGGGACGCAGCAGCGACTCGTGTCGATCGCCATGTCGCTGGGCCTGCTCGACGCCCGTCTCCCCGACGACCCCCACGGTGCCAAGCCAATCGTCCGCGAGTCACGGGAGGCCCTCGCGGCCGCATTGACCGAGTTGCGGGAGCTAACGCACGGCATCTATCCGAGCATTCTCACCGAACGCGGGCTGCCGGCGGCCCTAGAGGACCTGTGCTCCCGCGCCGCTCTACCCACGCGGCTGTCGACTCAGGTCGATCATCGGCTGCCCGATCAGGTCGAGATCGCCGCGTACTACGTCGTCAGCGAAGCACTGACCAACGCGGCCAAGCACTCTCGCTCACGCAGTGTGTCGGTCGCCGCGATTTTCGAAGGAACACAGCTGAGGGTCGAAGTCCGCGACGACGGCAGCGGCGGAGCGCGGGTGGAGGACGGCTCCGGCCTGCGCGGGCTGAGCGACCGTGTGGAGGCCCTCGGCGGGTGGCTGAGCGTGACCAGCCCGCAGGGACAGGGAACGACTATCCGAGCGGGGCTCCCATGCGAGTAGTCGTCGCCGACGATGCTGTCATCCTGAGAGAGGGACTGGCTCGGCTGCTGCGCGAGGCGGGCTTCGAAGTCGCGGGGCTGGCCGCCGACGGCCGCGAACTGCTGGAGCTCGTCGAGCAGATCCAACCGGATGTCGCCATCGTCGACATCCGCATGCCACCGACACACACGGACGAGGGTTTGCGGGCGGCGACTGCCATCCGCGAGCGATGGCCGGGCATCGGGATTCTCGTGCTCTCGCAGGACGTGCACCCCGCGTATGCCGTGGAGCTCCTGTCCGCCGGGACCGAAGGTATCGGCTACCTGCTGAAGGAACGAGTTTCCGATCTGGCCGAGCTTGCAGCAAGCGTGCGGCGCGTGGGCGCAGGCGGCTCGGTACTTGACCCTCTCGTGGTGAGCCAGCTCGTCGAGCGGCGCCGTCAGGCTGACGATCCGCTCACCCGGCTGACGGATCGGGAGCGCGACGTTCTCGCCCTCATGGCAGAGGGCCGCTCAAACAAGGCCATCGCCGAGCGTCTCTTCCTGTCGGAGTACACCGTCGAGAAGCACGTTGGGAGCATCTTCGGGACACTGCGGCTGCCTCCGTCCCCGGATGATCACCGAAGGGTCCTGGCGGTGGTGGCCTTCCTCAATGCGCGCTGAGCCCTGTACACCGATCACGGCCGGGGGCTCGGCGTCGTTCCGCGACGTCGCCAGATTCGGGTTCCACGTCAGCACGAACGAAAAGAGGCCCGGAAATCCGGGCCTCTACGGGTGGAGGTAAGGGGATTCGAACCCCTGACCTTCTGCATGCCATGCAGACGCGCTACCAACTGCGCCATACCCCCGTGGAGCTGAGGGGATTCGAACCCCTGACCCCCTGCATGCCATGCAGGTGCGCTACCAGCTGCGCCACAGCCCCAGGAATCGCGTCCGGCGAGACCTTCCGAGGACCCAATGATCCCCTGATCTCCTCCGGAGCAACTCGTCCATCTTAGACCGCGCCAGCCCCGCGCACAAATCCACAGGGCGGTCTGGAGTCAGCCCTCGACGACCGCCACGGGCACCAGAAGCGTCCCCGCATTGTGCTCTCCGAGGCGCCAGCGAGCCCCGCGGTCGGGCGCCCCATCAGGCGCGTCACCACGAGACCCAGCCGGCCCCGAACGCCGCTCCTCAAGCACGGACCAGTTGCAGTTCGAGAGCCCCGAGAGCGCTCCCCACAGCGAGTGCGGGAGCCCGAGGAGCTCCGCGAGCACCACCCTGATCGCCCCGCCGTGGCTCACCACGACGAGCGTCCCCGAGTCTCCGAGCTCCGTCAGCGCCCGCTCGACCGCGGCGCGCGTCCGGGCAGCCACGTCGAGC
This sequence comes from Sinomonas sp. G460-2, assembly GCF_047759905.1. NCBI lineage: Bacteria > Bacillati > Actinomycetota > Actinomycetes > Micrococcales > Micrococcaceae > Sinomonas > Sinomonas sp. G460-2. The sequence goes on from NZ_JBKZWT010000045.1 coordinate 10,349, forward strand.
CGCGTCTCGGCCCCGCCGGCGGCCACATCCACGGCGCCGTCTTCCCACTGGGCGAGGAGCTCGCCGTCCGAAACCCGGATCTCGTCGAACGTCTGGCCCTGCCAGCGGCCGGCATTCGTCTCGCGCAGCCCGGAATCCACGGCGACCGTCAGCCCCGTCTCCTCGGCGAGGGCCTCCGCCGTCGCCCGCGTGCGCTGCAAGTCTGAGGTGACGATCGCTGTCGGTCCCATGACGGCGAGGAGCCGCGCGGCATGCTTGGCCTGCCGCACGCCGTCGTCGTTCAGCGGGATGTCGGTCTGGCCCTGGAAGCGGCCGGCGGCGTTCCAATCGGTGCGTCCGTGGCGCCAGAAGACGATCCTCCGCCTCTCCCCCACGGCCGGTCAGCCAGCCGCGGAGGCGGCCGCCGTGCCGGACTCGTCGAGCCCCAGGTCCACGACCGGGCAGTCCTTCCACAGGCGCTCGAGGGCGTAGAAGGCTCGGTCCTCGTCGTGCATCACATGGACCACCATGTCTCCGTAGTCCAGCAGGACCCACCTGCCCTCGGAGCGGCCCTCGCGGCGCACGGGCCGGCGGTCGAGCTTGATGAGCTCGTCCTCGATGTTGTCCACGATCGAGTTGACCTGGCGCTCGGTGGACGCCGAGGCGATTACGAACAGGTCCGTGATCGCGAGCCGCTCGCTCACGTCCACGGCCACGATGTTCTCAGCCAGCTTGTCCGCCGCGGCCTTCGCGGCCACCTTTGCGGATTCGATCGCCGCTTCTGCTGCGCTCACTCTTCTCCTTGAAGTCCTGTGAAAAAGTTCTACTGTCCCGGCAGTCTGCCGAACAGCACGACGATGACGATGGCCGCGATGAGAGCCACGAGTCCGAATAGCCCGAACGAGATCATGAAGACTCGCTCGCGGCTGCCCCGCGGCGCCTGAACGCCGAGGGGCTCGAGACCGTGTGCCGACGCCGCTGCGATGGGCGCGGCCTCGCGGACCGCGCCCGTTGTGACCGGAACGTGGGTCGTGGTGGGCGGCCGCATCACCGGATGCGGGAGCCCGGGAACCTTGACGTACTCGAGCGGAGTCACCATCGCGAGGTTGTTGGCCGCCGTCGGCGACGTCCCAGCCTTGCCCACCGTCTCGGCGTCGCGTCGCGACGCCTCGGCGAGACGCTGCCGCGTCTGCGCGCGACGATTGAGGATCGCAGCGCGCTCCGCCTGCGCGAGCTGCTGCTTGAGGGTCTCCGGGTCGACGGCGTCCGGTTCACCCCTCCGAACTTGCCCCGGGCCCTTGGTTTCCTCGCGGAGCTGCTCGCGGGCCGCCGCGATCTGCTCGTGCGAAAGCATGCTGAACGAGCCCGTCTCCGGGCCCATGACGGGCGTCCCGTCGGGCGCCTGCCGCAGAGGCGCCTGCCGGGTTGGGCGGGAAGGGCCCGGCAAGGGAGCGAACGACGGCGGCTCCTCGCCCGAGTGCCCCTCCGCGGGTTCCGCTGCCGGCACCGGACCGGGAAGGACCGGCAGGACCCCAGCGGGCACGTCGCCGCCCGGTCGGCTCGCCGGCATCGGAGGCGTGGTTCGGACTGACGGCCACGTGGGCTGCTGCTCCGGGGCCTCCGCGGGCTCCGCCGGAGCCGCGGGCCGAAGCGAACGGCGGCTCGGGAGCTGCGCCGCCCTCTCCTTCTCCGCCAGCTCGCGTCTGACCCGAAGGGCCTCGCGGTCACGCGCCCGAGCTTGCGAACTGCGCTCGCTCGGCACCGCGTCGACCGGCGCGTTGAGCGCGCGTCGGGATCGAATCCGTCCCGTCTCCGTGCTCTCGGCAGGCGCGTCCCCCGTGGGGAAGCTCTCGGCAGGCGCGTCCCCCGTGGGGAAGCTCTCGGCAGGCGCGTCCCCCGTGGGGAAGCTCTCGGCAGGCGCGTCCCCGGCGGGGGCATCCACGGTGGGAGCTGGCACGGTGGGAGCTGGCACGACGGGCATGGCCCCGCTCGCCTCGGCCTCGGCCCTTGCCTCCGCCTCGGCGCGCGCCTGAGCGGGAGTCAGCTCGGCCAGGCCATCCCCGCCGCCTTGGGCGCGCCGACGCTCGCGTCGGCTCCTGATCGGCTTGTCCTCGTTGTTCATAGCTTCGTTCACCCGGCCACCGAGGTGCCGCCGGGGAGACCTGTGCCGCGGGGCGGATCGTCGAGCCGGGCCAGACTGACCACGTCCGCGACGCCGGCCGACCGCGCGTGGTCGTCGTCGACGTAGAGCCCGTACTTGGCGATGTACTGCACCACGCCGTCGGGAACCAGATACCACACGGGCTCGTGGGCCGCGACGCGGGCACGGCAGTCGGTGGAGGAAATAGCCATGGCGGGAACCTCGAGGAGACTCACCTCGTCCCCCGCGAGATCCGGAAGCTCGTGCCCTGGGCGGGTCACGCTCACGAAGTGCGCAAGGCCCCAGAGCTCGTCGACGTCCTTCCATGAGACGATCTGCGCCATGGCGTCCGCGCCCGTGATGAAGTACAGATCAGCTTCGGGTCGCTCGGCCCGCAGATCACGCAGCGTGTCGATCGTGTAGGTGGGGCCGGGACGTTCGATGTCGACGCGGCTCACGGTGAAGCGGGGATTCGAGGCCGTCGCAATCACCGTCATGAGGTAGCGGTGCTCCGCGAGGCTCACACGGCGGCTGCTCTTCTGCCACGGCTCGCCCGTCGGCACGAAGACGACCTCGTCCAGGCCGAACTTCGACGCGACCTCGCTCGCCGCGACAAGGTGCCCGTGGTGAATCGGGTCGAATGTCCCGCCCATCACGCCGAGGCGGACACGCCGCCCTCCGGGCACCTCCATTGGATCAGCCAAGGTCAGAGGCTCGAGGCGCCCTGATGGCGGTCGTGCTTGTTCGGGTGCTGGCGGTGCGGGTCGGCGTGCTCCTCGTTGGCCTCGTGGCGGCGGCCCAGGTTCGTGTAGGAGAGCGTCACAAACATCAGCACGACGAAGATCGCGAACAGGACTCCGCCCACCACGAACGGCGGGGCGATCGTGGGGGCCGGCGACTCGTGTCCGGCGGCCTCAGCGCTCACGGAGAGCGCGGTAGTCATGACCGTTGCCAGCATGGTTGAACCCCTTCAAAGCCTCTAAACTATCTGCGGCCACTTCCGTGACCGATCTTCGGTTCATCCTACCCCGGAGCAGGGACGGGAAACCTTAGCCTCGCACCTGTCCTTCGCCCTGCACTATCCACTTCGTGGTGGTGAGCTCGGTGAGCCCCATGGGGCCGCGGGCATGGAGCTTCTGCGTCGAAATGCCCACCTCCGCCCCGAGGCCCAGCTCGCCGCCGTCCGTGAAGCGCGTGGACGCGTTGACGATCACCGCGGCCGAGTCGATCTCCGCAACGAAGCGTTCCGCGTTCCGAAGGTCGTTCGTGAGGATGGCCTCGGTGTGGCCCGTGCTCCAGCGCCGGATGTGATCGAGCGCCTCGTCGAGCGAATCGACCGTCGCGACCGCGAGGTCCAGGTCCATGTACTCGGTGGCCCAGTCGAAGTCCGTGGCCGGGACCGCTTCGACGCCCTCGGGCAGGGCCCTCATCGAGCGCCCGTCGACGTGCAGGCGCACCCCCCGCTCGGCGAGGGCGCGGGCGACGGCGGGAAGCACCGTGCTCTTCGAGTGCACCAGGAGCGTCTCGACCGTGTTGCACACGCTCGGACGCTGGGTCTTGGCGTTGACGAGGATGTTGACGGCCATCTCCTCGTCGGCGGACTCGTCGACGTAGATGTGGACGTTGCCCTCGCCGGTCTCGATGACGGGGACGGTCGAGTTGAGCACCACGTTCTGGATGAGCTCGCGCCCGCCGCGGGGAATGAGCACGTCGACGCGCCCGCGCGCCTTCATGAGCACCTCGGCGCCGGCCCGGCCGTACTCGTCCACGGTCTGCACAGCATCCTCGGGGAGCCCCACGCCCGCGAGCGTGTCGCGGAGGATCCCCACGAGCTCGCGGTTCGTGTGCGCCGCGGCGCTTCCGCCGCGCAGGATCACCGCGTTGCCGCTCTTGAGGGCCAGACCCGCGATATCGACCGTCACGTTCGGGCGCGCCTCGTAGATCGCCGCGACGACGCCCATCGGGACGTTGACCTGCCGCATGCGCAGGCCGTTCGGGAGCGTCTGGCCACGGACCACGTTGCCCACCGGATCGGGCAGCCCCGCGAGGTTCTCGAGCGCGGCCACGAGCCCGTCGATGCGGGCCGGCGTGAGCGCGAGGCGGTCGAGGAGCGCCTTCGACGTGCCGTTGGCGCGGCCTTCGTCCAGGTCCTTCTCGTTGGCGGAGAGGATCGAGGCCTCGTGCTCCTTGAGCGCGGCGCCGATCGAGCGGAGGGCGCGGTCCTTCCATGCGCGGTTCGCGCGGGCCATGGCACGCGACGCGCTGCGTGCGCGGTCACCGATGGCAAGGACCGCGGCCTCGACGTCAACCGGCTGCGCGCCGGCCTGAGCGTCGGCGGCGGCGGTCTCGTGGGCGACGGTGTCAGTCATGCATTCCAGTTTAGCTAGACGATCACGAGGTCGTCCGTGTGAACAACCACACGTTCGTACTCGGGGCCGAGCTCGCGCCCGAGGTCCTTGGTCGACCGGCCCAGCATGGCGGGCAGCTCGTCCGCCGAGAAGTTCACGAGTCCGCGCGCCACGACGCGTCCGGCCTGGTCGGCGATCTCGACGGGGTCGCCCGCCTCGAAGTCACCCTCAACCGCCGTGATCCCGGCGGGGAGCAGTGAACGGTGACGCAGCGCCACGGCCCGCACGGCGCCGTCGTCGAGCGTTAGCGTTCCCCGTGTGGCCGCGAGGTGGGCAAGCCACAGGAGCCGCACGGGCTTGCGGCGCCCGCTCACGCTGAACCAGGTTCCGACGTCCTCCCCCGCGAGCGCCCGCGCGGCCGCCGCCGTCGACGTCACGAGCGCGGGGATCCCCGAGCCCGCGGCGATGCTCGCCGCCTCGATCTTCGTGGCCATCCCGCCGGTCCCGACGCCGGCGACGCCCGTGCTGCCGATCTGCACGCCCTTTAGGTCGGCGGCGTCGCGAATATGCGCGATCCGCTCGCCGCCCTCGGAGGGCGGGCCCGTGTAGACAGAATCGACGTCGGAGAGCAGCACGAGCGCATCGGCGTGGACGAGGTGAGCCACGAGCGCCGCGAGGCGGTCGTTGTCGCCGAACCGGATCTCGTGCGTCGCGACGGTGTCGTTCTCGTTGACCACGGGAACCACGCCCAAGTGGAGGAGCTTCTCCAGGGCGCGGTGCGCGTTCTTGTACTGCGTGCGCCGCACGAGGTCGTCCGCGGTCAGGAGGACCTGGCTCACCGTCACGCCGTGGGCCCCGAACGCCTGCGTGTACCGGGCCATGAGCAGGCCCTGCCCCACGCTCGCCGCCGCCTGCTGCGTCGCGAGGTCACGCGGCCGCTTCGCGAGGCCCAAGGGAGCCAGACCGGCCGCGATCGCGCCAGACGAGACGAGCACGATCTCGGTCCCCTCGTTGACGCGCGAGGCGAGCGTGTCGACGAGCGCAGCGACGGACTGCTCGGAGATGCCGCCGCGAATCGTCGTGAGAGACGACGAGCCAACCTTGACCACGATGCGCCGGGCCTCGGGCAGCCACTCGCGCCCGCGGGCCTCGAGCTCAGCGGTCATCGTCGGCGTCACCCTCCGCGTCCTCCTCCGACTGAAGATCCGGCGCCCACTCCTTGCGGCGGCTCGACTCGGTCCAGATGCCTGCCCGACGCTCGGCCTCGAGCTCGTCGCGGGCCGCGGCCTTGGCGGACTTGCGGTCCTCGTGCTCCTCGCGCTTCTGGGCGCGCGTGGGGCGGTCCCAGTCCGCGAGCCGAAGGTCGGTGCCGCGCGGGCCGGCGAGGATCTCGGCCCCCGTCATCATGGTGGGCTCCCAGTCGAAGACGACCGCGTCGTCCTCGCCGATGACCACCGTGTCTCCGGGGCGGGCACCGATCTTGAACAGCTCGTTCTCGACGCCCAGACGGTTGAGCCGGTCGCTCAGGTAGCCCACGGCCTCGTCGTTGGAGAAGTCCGTCTGCTTGACCCAGCGCTCGGGCTTCTCGCCGAGGACCCGGAAGAGCGGCTCGAGGTTGCGCTCCTCGCGGCGGATCTTGAACCCCACCTCGTTCACAGCGCGGGGACGAAGGACCGTCGGCGCGACCTTGGGGGGCGCGACCTCGAGGCCCTCGCGAGCCTTCTGCACGATCTCCGCCATCGCGAAGCCAAGCGAGCGGAGGCCCTCGTGGCTCGTCGCAGAGATCTCGAACACGCGGTAGCCGCGCGACTCGAGTTCGGTCCGGACCATGTCCGCCATCGCCTGGCCGTCCGGGAGATCGACCTTGTTGAGGGCGACGAGCCGCGGCCGCTCATTGAGCGGCACGACCTCGCCGTCCGGCCCGGCGAAGCTCATGTCGACGCTGTACTTCGCGAGCTCGCCCTCGATCACCTCGAGATCGTCGATCGGGTTGCGCTCGGACTCAAGCGTCCCGCAGTCGAGCACGTGCACGATCGCCGCACAGCGCTCGACGTGCCGGAGGAAGTCGTGGCCCAGACCGCGACCCTCGCTCGCGCCCTCGATGAGCCCGGGCACGTCCGCGATCGTGAACCGGACGTCCCCGGCCTGGACCACGCCGAGGTTGGGCACGAGCGTGGTGAACGGGTAGTCGGCGATCTTGGGGCGCGCAGCCGACATCGCCGCGATGAGGCTCGACTTGCCCGCCGACGGGAAGCCCACGAGCGCGACGTCGGCGATCGACTTGAGCTCGAGGACGATGTCCCGCTCATCCCCCTCGATGCCGAGGAGCGCGAAGCCGGGCGCCTTGCGCTTCGCCGTGGCGAGCGCAGCGTTCCCGAGCCCGCCCTGCCCGCCGGCCGCTGCGACGAACTCGGTTCCCTCGCCCACGAGATCGGCGAGGAGCTCGCCGTCGCGGGACTTCACGACCGTGCCGTCGGGAACGGGCAGGACGAGGGTCTCCCCCTTGTTCCCCGCGCGCCAGTCGCCCATGCCCGGCCCGCCGTTGTCGGCGTGGCGGTGGGGCGAGTGGTGGAAGTCGAGGAGCGTCGTGGTCTGCGACGTGACGCGCAGTACCACGTCCCCGCCGTTGCCGCCGTTGCCGCCGTCAGGCCCACCCAGCGGCTTGAACTTCTCACGCTTGATGGAGATGCAGCCGTTTCCGCCGTGCCCTCCGGAGACGTGCAGCACTACGCGGTCGACGAAGCTCGCCACGCCATTCTCCTTACGCCGGGGTCACCCCCGAGTCTAGTTCGCGCGCCCCGCGATACCGGGGCGCAGCCGCCCGCGGTGCGGGCCATCAGGTCATAAAAACAGATGGAGCGGGCCATAGGCCCGCTCCACCGAGAAAAGCAATTGGTCCGGACTCGCCGGGCCTCCCAGACTACTGGGCGGCGACGATGTCCACGACGCGACGGCCGCGACGCGTGCCGAACTGCACGGCACCGGCGTCGAGGGCGAACAGCGTGTCGTCCTTGCCACGGCCGACGCCGTTGCCCGGGTGGAAGTGGGTACCGCGCTGGCGGACGATGATCTCGCCGGCCTTGACGGTCTGGCCGCCGAAGCGCTTGACGCCGAGGCGCTGCGCGTTCGAGTCGCGGCCATTGCGGGTGGAGCTTGCGCCCTTCTTATGTGCCATGAGCTGTGCCTGCCTTGGTTCTAGGTGGGAAGAAGTCTCGGTCCGAAGAGATCAGGCGGAGATGCCGGTGATCTTGACCTTCGTCAGGTCCTGACGGTGGCCCTGGCGCTTCTTGTAGCCCGTCTTGTTCTTGTACTTCTGGATGATGATCTTCGGGCCGCGGAGATCCTCGAGGATCTCGGCCGTCACCTTGACCTTGGCCAGCTCGGACGACTTGGAGGTAACCTTCTCACCGTCAACCAGCAGGAGGGCGGGCAGCTCAATGGTGCTGCCAGCTGCGCCGGCCACGCGGTTGAGGGTCACGAAATCTCCAACGGAAACCTTCTCCTGGCGGCCGCCGGCGCGGACAATCGCGTACACCACTGGGGAACTCACTTCTCTCGACGTTATTTCTGAAAGCTCTTGTGCGTGGCGCCCGACGCTCCGCTGCACTCGCAACGGTCCGTGGACGCTCGACTGTGCTTCTTGCCGTGAGCCCGCGAGGGGATTCCCTGGGAACAAAACCCAAGTGTTGGCGTCAGCACCGAGGATCTAGCCTACGCCAGTCCTCCGCCCGGCCGCAAATGAACAGCCGATCACGGGGAAATCCGCCGCGACTGGCGCTCGTGCCGGAAGCACGCTGAACTAGTTTACCCGACGCAACGGACTGCCCCGGTCACGCGTGCTTGCTCGGCGCGTCGAAGAATTCCCGCTCGTAGACCGTGGACTGCTCGAACGCGACCATCATGGCCTCGCGCTCACTCGGCGAGGCGTGCCGTCCGGCCCGGTCCGCGTAGCGGATCGCCCGGCGCGTCGACTCGGCGAACGCCTCGTCGGCGTACGTCTCGATCCACGCGCCGTACGGGTGCTCGGCCGCCCCGCCCCCAGACGCGACGCGCGCGGCATGGCGGCGGTGCAGCTCGTCCCCCACGACCGCGTAGATCCAGTAGCACGGCAGCACAGCGGCCGCGAGGACCGCGTAGCTGCCCTGGGCGGAGGTCGCGAGCAGGTGGTCGAGGTACGCCTTCGTCACGGGGCCCTGGCGCGCGGCCTGCCCTGGGGCCGGGGCGTGCTGGGAAAGCCACGTGCGGTGCAGCTCGGCCTCGACCACGAGGCACACTTGGGCCGAGTTCGCCCAGAATGTCTGTTCCTCCTCGGTCGGCGCGAGCGCGCTCGCCCGAGCGAGGGCCCGCGAGAAGCCGTTGAGGTACTGGGCGTCCTGGGCGAGGTAGTAGGCGAACTGGCGCTCGGGCAGACTGCCGGCGTCGAGCTGGGCCACGAACGGGAGCCCGTCGATCTCGGCGCGCACCTTTGCGGTGGAATCCCACATTCGCGCGGCGAACTCGCCCTCGGCGAGCGGGACCGAGCCCTCCACGTGGTGGAAGTGATGGACGGGCCCGTGGCCGCCGCCAACCTCGAGCTCGCCCGACGCCACGAGCGCTCCGCGGAGCCACTCCTTGACGACCCGGAGCGACGCCTCCCAGTCGCCCGTGCGTGCCTGCATCGTGGCCATCGCGGAGGAGAGCGAGCAGCCCGTTCCGTGCGTGTTGCGGGTGTCTACGCGCGACCCCGGCACCTCGACCACGCGCGTCACGCCGTCCCCCTCGCGCAGCACGAGCGCGTCCGGGCACTCCGCCCCGGCGAGGTGGCCGCCCTTCACGAGCACGGCGGCGGCAATCCGCGCGGAGAGCCGCTCCCCCTGCGCGAGCGCCTCCGCCCACGACTCGGCCGTCGGCTCGTCGAGCAGGACGCCTAGCTCCGGGAGGTTCGGGGTGACCAGATCGGCCACGGTGAGGAGACCGCGGAGGGCCTCGGCGGCGTCGTCCGCGAGAAGGCGATCACCGCTCGTGGCGACCATCACCGGATCAAGGACGACGACGGCGGGCCGCACCCGCGCGAGCCACTCGCCCACCGCGCCGATCACCTCGGCGTCGGCGAGCATGCCGATCTTGACGGCGTCGATCGCGATGTCCGAGGAGATCGCGTCAAGCTGCGCGCGGAGGAAGTCGACGGGGGGCGTGTGCACCGCCGTCACGCCGCGCGTGTTTTGCGCCGTGAGCGCGGTGATCGCGGCCATCCCGTAGCCGCCCATCGCGGCGATGCTCTTGAGGTCGGCCTGGATGCCGGCCCCGCCCGACGGGTCGGAGCCGGCAATGCTCAGGACGCGCGGAATCTTCCGCGGCACGGTCACAGCTCCGAGGCCGGGACGCCGACGCCGAGGATGAGCGGACCCTCGCCCTCCGG
>NZ_JBKZWT010000450.1:0-2302 GCF_047759905.1 Sinomonas sp. G460-2
GCCCGACGACGGCGACCAGTACCCCGTGCCCGACGCGTCCGAGCGGTCCGTCCGCAAGGCGTCCAGCCCGCCGGTTCCAGGCCCGTGGCCCGCGAGCCGCCACGAGAGCCAGTCGTGCGGGAGGCAGACGGCTGCGGTCCGCGCCGCGTTCTCGGGCTCGTTCTCGGCGAGCCAGCGGAGCTTCGTCGCGGTGATCGAGGCCACCGGCACCGTCCCGGTCGCCTCGGCCCACCAGCGGGCGCCGGCGGCAGCGTCGCCGTCGCCCGCTTCTTTCACGAGTTCCGCCGCAGTGGCCGCCGAGCGCGTGTCGTTCCACAGGAGGGCGGGCCGCACCACGGCGCCGTCCTCGTCGAGGCACACCATGCCGTGCTGCTGGCCGCCCACGGAGATCGCCGCGACGTCGTCGATCCCGCCCGCGGCCGAGATCGCGGCCTGGAGCGCGTCCCACCACGCGTCGGGGTGCACCTCAGTGCCGGCAGGGTGGGGCGCCGAGCCGGAACGCAAAAGCACCCCGGTCTCGGCGTCGCGGACCACGACCTTGCAGGACTGCGTCGAGCTGTCGACTCCGGCTACGAGCGGCATGAACCTACCGTGCCCCGAGGAGGTGCTCGATGGCCAGCTGGTTGAGGCGGATGAACGCGTAGGAGCGCTCCCCGGCCGCGTCGGCGTCGAACGCCTCGAACGCGGACGGGTCGGCGAGCAGCTCCGCCGCCGTCTCCCCCGGTGCGAGCGTGGGCTCGGACAGCTCGTAGACGCCCGAGGTGCGCAGGGCCTCCTGGACCTCCGCGTCGGCCCGGAAGGACGCCGCGCGCTCCTTGAGGAGCAGGTACATCGACATGTTCGCGGCCGCGGACGCCCACACGCCGTCGTACCCGTCGGTCCGGGAGGGCTTGTAGTCGAAGTGGCGCGGGCCGTCGTAGCGCGGGCCGCCGCCCGGGAAGCCGTTCTCGAGCAGGTCCACGGTGAAGAACGCGCTCGTGAGGTCTCCGTGGCCGAACACGAGGTCCTGGTCGTACTTGATGCCGCGCTGGCCGTTGAGGTCGATGTGGAAGAGCTTGCCCGCCCACAGCGCCTGCGCGATGCCGTGGGTGAAGTTCAGCCCGGCCATCTGCTCGTGGCCCGTCTCGGGGTTGAGGCCCACGATGTCGCCGTGCTCGAGCTGGGCGATGAAGCCGAGGCCGTGGCCCACGGTCGGCAGGAGGATGTCGCCGCGCGGCTCGTTGGGCTTGGGCTCGAGCGCGATCCGCAGGCCGTAGCCCTTCTCCTTGATGTAGCCCGCGGCGGTGTCGACGCCCTCGCGGTAGCGGTCGAGCGCGGCGGCGAGGTCCTTCGAGCCGTCGTACTCCGAGCCCTCGCGACCGCCCCACATGACGAACGTCTCGGCGCCGAGCTCGGCGGCGAGATCGATGTTGCGCAACAGCTTCGCGAGCGCGAAGCGGCGCACGGAGCGGTCGTTGGACGTGAAGCCGCCGTCCTTGAAGACCGGGTGGCTGAACAGGTTCGTGGTGACCATGGGGACCTTGAGGCCCGTCTCCTCGAGCGCGGCCCGGAAGCGCTTGAGGATGAGCTCGCGCTCATCCGCCGACGCGCCGAAGGGGACGAGGTCGTTGTCGTGGAACGTGAGGCCGTAGGCGCCGAGTTCCGCGAGCTTGTGCACGGCCTCGACGGGGTCGAGGGCCGCGCGGGTCGGGACGCCGAACGGATCGTTGCCGGTCCAGCCGACGGTCCAGAGGCCGAACGTGAACTTGTCCGCAGGCGTGGGCTTAGGAGTCATATCAGGCACCTCATTGGGCTCGAAAGTGATTTAGTATGTGTTCTGAACTATATGGGTCATGGTGAACTTGGTCAATGGCCTTCCGGAAGAACCGGACGGCCGCCGAACTCATCGGGAAGGGGCGAGCGTGCGCGAGCACTTGGGCGGCACGGGAGGCAACGCGGCCCCCGGGCGCGTGGCCGACGTGCGACGGCGGAACTTGGCCCTCGTCCTCGGCAGCATCGGCCCCGACACGCGCGCCACGCGGGCCGACATCGCCGCCGCGACGGGCCTCACGAAGGCCTCGGTCTCGAGCCTCGTCGCGGAGCTCCTCGAGACCGAGCTCGTCGAAGAAGTCGGCGTCACGCGGGGCGGCGAGCGCGGACGGCCGGGCGTGGGCCTCGTGCTCAACGCACGGCAGGGCGCGCTCGGCGCGGAGCTCAACGTCGACTATCTCGCGGTGGGCATCGTCGACCTCCAGGGCGCGCTCCGTTTCCACGAGGTCGCGGAGGCGGAGAACCGGGGGCGGAGGCCCGAGGACGTCCTCGC
>NZ_JBKZWT010000451.1:0-2284 GCF_047759905.1 Sinomonas sp. G460-2
CGTCGACGCGGTGGCCCGGGCACTTTCTTCAGCTGGACCTTGGAAGGACACGACCCCATGAGCTTCCCAAACCACCGCCCGCGGCGCCTCCGCCAGACCCCGGCCCTGCGCCGCCTCGTCGCCGAGACGCGGCTGCACCCGGCCGAGCTCATCCTCCCCGCGTTCATCCGCGAGGGGCTGAGCGAGCCGGCGCCGCTCCAGTCCATGCCCGGTGTGGTCCAGCACAGCACCGAGTCGCTCAAGCGGGCCGCGGTTGACGCCGCCGAGCTGGGCCTCGGCGGGATCATGCTGTTCGGCGTCCCCGCGGTGCGGGACGCCGTCGGCTCGGCCTCCCTCGACCCGGACGGCGTGCTCAACGCCGCGATCCGCGACGTGCGCGCCGAGGTGGGGGACTCGCTCGTCGTCATGAGCGACGTATGCCTCGACGAGTTCACGGACCATGGCCATTGCGGCGTGCTCGACGCCGAGGGCCGCGTGGACAACGACGCGACGCTCGAGATCTATGCGCAGATGGCGATCGCGCAGGCGGCCGCCGGCGCGCACGTGCTCGGCCCGAGCGGCATGATGGACGGCCAGGTCGCCGTCATCCGGCAGGCGCTCGATGCCGCGGGGCACCAGGACGCCTCCGTGCTCGCGTACGCGGCGAAGTACGCGTCCGCTTTCTACGGGCCTTTCCGCGAGGCCGTCGATTCCCAGCTCAAGGGCGATCGCCGCACCTACCAGATGGATGCGGCCAACCGGCGCGAGGCCATCCTCGAGGTCCAGCTCGACCTTGAAGAGGGCGCGGACATGGTCATGGTCAAGCCGGCCATGAGCTACCTCGATATCGTCGCAGACATCGCGGCCATGAGCACGGTGCCCGTCGCGGCCTACCAGATCTCCGGCGAATACGCGATGATCGAGGCGGCCGCCGCGAACGGATGGATCGACCGCAAGGCAGCGATCCTCGAGTCCGTGCTCGGCATCCGGCGCGCCGGGGCGAACGTCGTCCTGACGTACTGGGCGCCCGAGATCGCAAGGTGGCTGCGCGAGGGTTAGGCCACGCTCGTGGCGCGGGAATGATCGGGCCGCGGGAATGATCGGGCACGGGAGGGGGTTTCAATGCATATGCATGGAACCAGCGGAACTGAGTCTCCCGTCCTTCTCGGCGTCAACACCTTCGGCGACGTGGGCCTCGGCCCCGACAGCGAGCCTAAGCCCCACGCGCAGGTGATCCGCGAGGTCGTCGAGGAGGGCAAGCTCGCGGACGACGTCGGGCTGCACGCCTTCGGGGTCGGCGAGCACCATCGCAAGGACTTCGCGGTCTCGACGCCCGAGGTCCTGCTCGCGGCCGTCGCGGCGCAGACCTCGGCCATCCGACTCGCCTCAGCTGTGACCGTCCTCTCGTCCGACGATCCGGTGCGGGTCTTCCAGCGGTTCTCGACGCTCGATGCGGTCTCGAACGGCCGCGCCGAGGTCATCCTGGGGCGCGGTTCGTTCATCGAGTCGTTCCCTCTGTTCGGCCTCGACCTCGAGGACTACGAGATCCTGTTCGAGGAGAAGCTCGAGCTCTTCGACCGCGTGCGCTCGCAGAAGCCCGTGAACTGGGAGGGCCGCACACGCGGGCCGATTCGGGGCCTCACGGCGTACCCGCATCTCGAGGACGGTCTGCTCGACACCTGGATCGGCGTGGGCGGCACCCCGCAGTCGGTCGTGCGCGCGGCGCACTATGGCTATCCGGTGAGCTTCGCGATCATCGGCGGCGAGCCGGCGCGCTTCGCGCCGTTCATCGACCTCTACAAGCGCTCGCTCGAGAAGTTCGGCAAGCCGTACACGCAGCTCGCCACCCACTCGCCGGGGCACGTCGCCGCGACGGACGAGCAGGCTCGCGAGGAGCTCTTCCCGCACTGGCTCGCGATGCGGAACCGGATCGGCGCCGAGCGCGGATGGGGGCCAGGGAGCCGGACCGAGTTCAACGCGCAGGCGTCGAGGGCCGGTGCGCTCTACGTCGGCTCGCCCGAAACGGTCGCCCGGAAGATCGCGGACACAAGCAAGGTGCTCGGCACGGAGCGTTTCGACCTCAAATACTCGAGCGGGACGCTCCCGCACGGCGCGATGATGCAGAGCATCGAGCTCCTCGGCACGAAGGTGGCCCCGCTCGTCGCGGACATGCTCGCGTAGGCCGCTCCGAGGCCCCGCCCATCGGCCAGCTCGAGTTCGTGTCCGTTTCTCGTGGACACCTTGCGGTGTCCCGGCCGGACGCGCCGCCGCCGGAACCGGTTGGCAACGATCAACCGGACAGGAC
>NZ_JBKZWT010000452.1:0-2267 GCF_047759905.1 Sinomonas sp. G460-2
CGCCGTCGTCGACCTTGCGTGCCCCGACCTCGGCGGTGCGGACGAGGCATTCCGGGTGCTCCGCGCCGCGGCGTTCGACGCCGCGTGGGGCGACGACCTCGCCGCGGACCCCGAGCTGTTCAACCACTTCCTCGCGGGGAACATCCGCGAAGGCGGCGCCCTCACCGGCCGCGACGTCTTCCGCGCCGAAGAGGCGATGACCCGCCTCATGCGGCGCGCCGCGGAGTTCTTCGAGCAGTACGACCTCGTGATCGCCCCGGCGTCCCAGGTCGCGCCGTTCGACGCCGGGATCGAGTTCCCCACTGACATCGAGGGCCACCCGCTCGAGACCTACCTCGACTGGATGCGCGCTCCCTACCTGTTCACCCCGCTGGGCCTCCCGGCCCTGTCGGTCCCGGCCGGCTTCACGCTCGCCGGCCTTCCCGTGGGCCTCCAGATGGTGGGAGCGCGCGGCAGCGACGCCCGCCTCCTCCGCCTGGCCTCGGCCTTCGAGAAGCTCTCCTCCTGCTCATCCCTTCGCCCGCGCGTTTCTCCCCAAGGAGCTGCAGTCCTATGAGCACTGCCCCCATCAGTCCCGCCCTCGCGTCGCCCAGGCGGCTCACCATTGCGCTGGCCCCGGTGGTCGGCATCGTGGTCACCCCGTTCCTGCCCTTCGTCTCAACCCCGACCTTCGTGGCCGGGATCCCCGCCGCCGTCGTGTGGATGGCCGCCATGGTGGTCGCGACGGTCGTCGCGCTCCAGATCGTGGAGCGCAGCTACCAGCGCGACGGCGGCGCGGCGCTCGACGCGGCGGAGGCAGCGTTCGACGCCGACCGCCTCGCCCAGGGCGCGGATGGGCCAGAAGAGACTCGTGGGGAGGGCCACTGATGCTGACCGTCCTCATCATTCTCGGGATCGTGGCCATCGGCGCGATCGGCGTCTGGTCCCGCACGCGCCAGACCGAGCTCTCCGGGTGGGTGGTCGGCAAGCGCAATCTGCCCCGCTGGACCACATGGTTCCTGCAGGCCGGCGAGTCCCTCACGACGTTCAGCTTCCTGGGCCTCGCGGGCGTCGCGTACGGCGGCGGCGTGGCCGCGCTCTTCGCGGTCGGCTACCTGACCATCTCCTGCATCCTGCAGTACTTCATCACTCCGCGGCAGAGGCAGCTCGGCGCCAACCGCGGCTATCTCACGATGGCGGACTTCTTCCAGGACCGCTTCGGCAGCCGGACGCTCGGCAGGACCGTGGCGCTCGTGGGCGCCGTGTTCCTCATCCCGTACCTCCAGCTGCAGATCACGGGCCTCGGCCTCATCGTCCAGCTCGCCACCGGGAGCGCCGACGCGAGCGGCTACAGCATGATCGTGGCGAGCGCCCTCGTGGTCGTCTTCGTCATCTGGGCCGGCATCCGCGGCCTGGCCCGCGTGGCCGTGCTCAAGGACTTCCTCATGGTCGGCGCGCTCGTGATCGTGCTCGCGGGCGTCATTGCGGGCGTGGGCGGGATCCCGGAGGTCGTCACGAAGGTCAACGCCATCTCCTCGGGCTACTTCACCGTCTCCCGCCCGGGCCTCGACGCGACGTTCTGGGTCAGCTCCGTGATCGTGACGGGCCTCGGCGCGGGCTTCAACACGTTCCCGCACTTGTGGCCACCCATCCTCGCCGCGAAGAGCGGCGCCGTGCTGCGCCGCAACAACAGCTGGATCGCGGTCTACCAGCTGTGCCTCTTCATCCCGATCCTTGTGGGCCTCGCGGGCATCCTGATCCTCAAGCCGAAGACGCCAGGCAACAACGTGCTGCTGAGCGTCGCGCAGGCCACGCTCCCCGAGCCGCTCATCGCCGTCATCGCGATCGGCGGCGCGGCGGCGGCCATGGTCCCCGCGGGCGCGATCGCGATGGGCATCTCGCTGCTCGTCTCCCACAACCTCGTGCCGGTCAAGAACCCCAAGCTGCGCTTCCGGCTCAACCACGTGATCGTGGCGCTCGCCGTGGGCGTGGCGCTCGTGTTCGGCCTCGCGAAATCGGACATCGCCTCGCTCCTCCTCCTCACGTACGGCGGCCTGACCCAGTTCGCTCCCGCTGTCGCGTTTGCCAACGCCCGGAGGGTGCGCGTGCACGGCATCCCGATCATGCTCGGCATCGTCGCGGGGACCATCTCGGTGGCGGTCATCACGTTCGCGGGCATCAAGACGGGCGGGATCGACTCGGGACTGATCTCGCTCGCGCCGAACCTCCTCGTGCTCACGTTCGCCGAGGTGTTCCGCCGCGTGCTCTTCAAGGGCCAGCCGGCGGTC
>NZ_JBKZWT010000453.1:0-2225 GCF_047759905.1 Sinomonas sp. G460-2
CACCCGCGTTAGGTGACCCTGGACGGAACGCCGCGCTAGCTGCGGCCGTCGAAGAGGCTCGTGACGGAGCCGTCGTCGAAGACCTCGTGGATGGCGCGCGCGATGAGCGGCGCGATCGAGAGGACCGTGAGCTGCTCGAAGCGCTTCTCGGCAGCGATCGGCAGCGTGTTCGTCACGACGACCTCGCGCGCGCCGCACTCCGCAAGCCGGCGCGACGCGGGGTCCGAGAACACGGCGTGCGTCGCGGCGATGATGACCGAGCGAGCGCCCGCGTTCTTGAGCACCTGGACCGCGCCGGAGATCGTGCCGCCGGTGTCGATCATGTCGTCGATGAGCACGCAGTCGCGGCCCTCGATCTGGCCCACGACCTGCTTCGAGACGGCCTGGTTGGGCACGGTGACGTCGCGGGTCTTGTGCACGAACGCGAGCGGCGCGCCGCCAAGGCGCTCGGCCCACTGCTCGGCCACCCGCACGCGGCCCGTATCCGGGGAGACGACCGTGACCTTGTTGAGGTCCACGCGCGTGCGCACGTAGTCGGCGAGGAGCGGGATGGCCATGAGGTGGTCCACCGGCCCGTCGAAGAAGCCCTGGATCTGCGCCGTGTGCAGGTCCACGCTCATGAGGCGGTGGGCGCCTGCCGTCTTGTAGAGATCGGCCATGAGGCGCGCGGAGATGGGCTCGCGGCCGCGGTGCTTCTTGTCCTGGCGGGCGTACGGGTAGAACGGCGAGACGACCGTGATGCGCTTGGCGCTCGCGCGCTTGAGCGAGTCGATCATGATGAGCTGCTCCATGATCCACTCGTTGATCGGGGCCGGGTGTGCCTGGATCACGAACGCGTCGGCGCCGCGGACGCTGTCTTCGAAGCGCACGTAGGTCTCGCCGTTCGCGAAGTCGTACGCCGACGTCGGAAGGAGCTCGGTGCCGAGTTCCTTCACGATCTCCTGCGCGAGTTCGGGATGGGCCCGGCCTGACGCGACGACGAGGCGCTTCTCGCCGTGGGCCGTGATCTCGGTCATCTACTTGCCTTCTTCTGTCGAGGGAATGCTGCTGGAACCAGTGGTCTGGGGCTCTCGGACCGGGGCCGGCTGGCCTGGCCGGGCGGCTGCCTCGGCGGCTTCTCTCGCGGCAGCGGCCGCGACGGCCGACGGCGACCCAGGCCGCTTCGCCTCCGTCCAGCCTTCCGCGTTCCGCTGGGGGGCGACGTTGAGCGCGAGCGCGCCCGCGGGGACGTCCTTGCGGACCACGGCTCCGGCGCCCGTGTACGCGCCGTCCCCGACGGTGACCGGGGCAACGAAGACGGTGTTCGACGCCGTCCGGACGTGCGCGCCGATCACGGTGCGGTGCTTGGCGACCCCGTCGTAGTTCGCGGTGATGTTGCCGCAGCCGATGTTCGTCCCCTCGCCGACCTCGGCGTCCCCGACGTAGCCGAGGTGGGAGAGCTTCGCGCCGCGGCCGATCTGCGCGTTCTTCGTCTCGTAGAACGCCCCGATCTTGCCGTCCGCGCCGAGCACCGTCCCCGCCCGCAGGTAGGTGAACGGGCCTACGGTCGCGCCGGGACCGATCTGTGCCTTCGTGCCGTCGGTGCGGCGCACGGTCGCGCCCTCGCCCACGAGCACGTCGGTGAGCGTCGAGTCCGGCCCGACGACCGCGTCCCGCTCGACCACGGTCGCGCCGTGGAGCTGCGTGTTGGGCTTGATCGTGACGTCCTCGGCGAGCCGGACCGTGCCGTCGATCCACGTGGTCGCGGGGTCTATGACCGTCACGCCCGCGCGCATCCACGCCTCGACCGTACGGCGGTTGAGCTCCGCGGCGAGCGCCTGGAGCTGAACCCGATCGTTCGCACCCTCGACCTGCCAGCGGTCCTCGGTCACGAGCGCCGCGACGCGGCCGCCCGCCTCGCGCGCGATCGCGAGGACGTCGGTGAGGTACTTCTCGCCCTGTGCGTTGTCCGTCGTGACGCGGCGCAGCGCGTCGGCGAGGACCCGCGCGTCGAACGCGTAGATGCCGGAGTTGACCTCGCGGACCTCGCGCTCGTCGTCGTTGGCGTCCTTGTGCTCGCGGATCGCGGCGACGGCGCCCTCCTCGTCCCGCAGGATGCGCCCGTAGCCATGCGCGTTGTCGAGGACCGCGGTGAGGACGGTCACGGCGTTGCCCTCGGCCTCGTGGCGCGCCACGAGCTCGCCCAGGAGGTCGGTGCTCAGCAGCGGGACGTCGCCGTACGTGAC
>NZ_JBKZWT010000454.1:0-2217 GCF_047759905.1 Sinomonas sp. G460-2
AGCCACGGCGGCAGCAGCCACCGGCTGGGCGACCTCGACCGGCGCGGCCTCGACAGGCGCGGCCTCGACAGGCGCGGCCTCTACCGGCGCAGTCTCGACCGTCGCGGCCTTGACAGGCGCAGTCTCAACCGGCGCGGCCTCGACAGGCTCAGCCTCAACCGGCTCGGCCTCGACCGTGACGGCGTCGACCGACGCAGCCTCGACCTCGGCCTCGAACTCTGCCGCGTCAAACTCTTCGCCCTCGAACTCCACAGCCTCGAGAGCCGCGTCGTCCGCCTGCTGCAGGAAGTCCGCCGGCAGCGCGTCGCCGAGCGACTGCGTCATCGGCGCCTTGTCCGCCGTGACGCCGGCGGTCTTGGCGGCCTCAGCCTTCGCCTTGTCCGCGGCGCGCTGGGCGGCGCGACGGGCCTCGGCCTTGGCCTCGGCCTTGTTCTTGAGCGGGCCGATGACCATGACCATGTTGCGTCCGTCGATGCGCGGAGCGGACTCGACCGCACCGACCTCGGCGACGTCGTCGGCAAAGCGCTGGAGGAGGCGGATGCCCATCTCCGGACGCTGCTGCTCACGACCGCGGAACTGGATCATGGCCTTGACCTTGTCCCCGGCGCCGAGGAAGCGGAGCGCGTGGCCCTTCTTCGTCTCGTAGTCGTGGGTATCGATCTTGAGCCGGAAGCGAATCTCCTTCAGAACCGTGTTCGTCTGGTTCTTGCGGGCCTCGCGGGCCTTGACCGCTGCCTCGTACTTGTACTTGCCGAAATCCATCAGCTTGCACACCGGCGGTTTCGCCTGGGGTGCTACTTCAACGAGATCGAGGTCAGCCTCTGCGGCCAGACGCAGTGCGTCCTCGATGCGCACGATGCCAACCTGCTCACCGGCAGGCCCGACGAGGCGCACCTCGGGGACGCGGATTCGCTCATTGATGCGTGGATCGCTAATGTTCAAGCTCCTCAAGTAGTCAAGGATGGCCCCGACAACGAGGAAGGCCCCCGATTGTCGGCGCAATCGGAGGCCTCGAAGGTCAGCGCCGCATAGGGCGCCGCGTCCGGCCGCGGTGGATTCCGCGGCGGGCGACCTGAGTACCCGGCAGCAATGCTCAAGGCACGCCGACGCGGGTGGGAGAGAACTCCGCTTGCAAACTGTCTGTCAAGTATACAGGGTCACGGCGCATGCCACTGACCACCGCGTGGGCCGCACGCGGAATAACGACATCCAGTCGGTCTGTGCCAAGCTTAGCAGCATGACTGATCAGACCCCGTCCTCGACCGCTGAGACCGATGTGAGCGCCGAAGTTCGCGACATTGCCGAGGTTCCCGCGGTCGAAGTGATCACGACGACGGCGGTGCACCTCATGAGCGCGGCGGCCGTCAAGGTAGGGCTCGCCGAGGGCCCCGAGGGCGAGGCCCTCAAGGACCTCGACGAGGCGCGCAAGCTCATCACGGCCCTCGCTGGACTCGTCACGGCGGCCGCCCCCGAGATCGGTTCCCAGCACGCCGCGCCGCTGCGCGACGGCCTCCGCTCGCTCCAGCTCGCGTTCCGCGAGGCCTCCCTCCTCCCGGACGAGCCGGGCAAGGGCCCCGGCGAGAAGTACACGGGTCCGGTCAACTAGCCGCGGAAGCCCGCCCGGCCCAACCCGCAGCCCGGCCCAACCCGTAGCCCGGCCTAACCAGCCAAGGTGCGGCGCCGCCGTCGGACGCCCTGCGCCACGAGCCCCGCCGCACACAGCACGACTCCCCCGATGCCGATCCCGGCGAAACCCGCCCAGGGACCCGCGACGTCGATCATGATCCCCGTGAACGGCGAGCCGAGCGCCGTGCCCGCGGTGAGCGCCGAGCCATACCAGCCCATGGCCTCGCCGCGACGACTCTCCTCGACGAGCGCGGCCACGGCCTCCGACGCCGCAGAAAGCGTCGGCGCGCACAGCAGCCCCGCCGGGAGCGCCAGGAGGCTCAGGCTCCACACATCGGTCGCGAAGCCCATCGGCACCGTGAGGGCGGACATGAGCAGGAGCAGGACGAGCGGGTGGATCCGCACCGTCATCGCCCCGTACACGAGTCCGCCGACGAGCGAGGCGAGGCACCACGCGAAGAACACGAAGCCAAGCTGCTCGCCCTGCCCGTTCCCGCGGAGGACGGCGACAATCCCCACGTCCGTGCCCGAGAGCACCATTCCGGAGCCCACCGCGACCACGAGGATGACGGCGACGGCCACCGTGAGCCA
>NZ_JBKZWT010000455.1:0-2213 GCF_047759905.1 Sinomonas sp. G460-2
GCGGGCGCCCTGTTCGCCCTCGTCGCGGCGGGCCGCGGGAATGGCTTCGCGGCAAAACTCGGCATGCCGAGCGAGCCGAACGCCCTCGCGCGCGTGCTCCTGTCCGGCGCGGAGCACTCCGTCGACCTTCTCGACGTGGGCGGGCGGCTCGTGCCCGGCAACGCGTATTCAGGGCTCGACGCGGTGGCCAACCTCATGATGAACGATTCGCGCATCCCGCCCGTCGTCGCATACCAGATCGCCCCAGTGATCGCGATCGTGCGCTGGAAGCCGGCCCGGTTCGAGCTCGATATCGACGGCACGCGCCACAGCATCACCGCACATCT
Source organism: Sinomonas sp. G460-2 (assembly GCF_047759905.1). Classification (NCBI taxonomy): domain Bacteria; kingdom Bacillati; phylum Actinomycetota; class Actinomycetes; order Micrococcales; family Micrococcaceae; genus Sinomonas; species Sinomonas sp. G460-2. Next base: position 327 of record NZ_JBKZWT010000455.1, read on the forward strand.
CGTGGTCCTCGCGAACTCGGGACGCTACGGGCACGGTCTCGACATCGTCCCGGACGCCGTGCTCGACGACGGCCTCGTCCACGTGCTCGTGGCCGGTGCCGAGACCCCCAAGCGGAACGTGGCCCGGTTCATGCGGCTCGCCGAGACCGGGGCCCACGTGTCGGAGCCCGGGGTGCGCCGCTTCACCGGGCGCCGCATCGCGATCTCGGCGGACCGGCCGCTGCCCCTGTGCCTCGACGGCGACGGCGCCGGTGGGCTCCCGGTGCACGTCGAGATCCGTCCGGGCGCCCTGCGGATCCTCGCGCCGTAGACCTCTACCAGATGCGGCGGTCGGCGGCCCAGCGGCTGAGCTCGTGGCGGTTCGTGAGCTGAAGCTTGCGGAGCACGGCGGAGACGTGGGTCTCGACGGTCTTGACCGAGATGAACAGCTCCTTCGCTACCTCCTTGTAGGAGTAGCCGCGCGCGATGAGCCGCATGACCTCGAGCTCGCGGGCGGAGAGGCGATCGAGCTCGTCGTCTGCCACGGCGGATGTGCCGAACGCGTCGAGGACGAACCCGGCGAGCCGCGGGGAGAACACCGCGTCACCCTCGGCCACGCGCAGCACCGCGTCCGTGATCTCCGGCCCCGAGGCTGTCTTCGTCACGTAGCCTCGGGCGCCCGCGCGAATCACCGAGACCACGTCCTCCGCCGCGTCCGAGACGCTCAGCGCGAGGAAGCGGACCTGCCCCAGCAGCGCCGCGGAGCGCGTGAGAACCTCGCGCCCTCCCCCGCCGATCCCCCCGGGAAGGTGCACGTCGAGCAGCACGACTTGAGGCTCGAGCTCCCCGATGACCGCGACGGCCTGCTCGACCGTCCCGGCCTCCCCGACCACGCGGACGCGCTCGTCGAGATCGGCCTTGAGGCCCGAGCGGAAGATCGTGTGGTCGTCCACGATGACCACGGTGACGGGCTCGCTCATGCTTCCTCCGTTCCGATCCCCGGAAGGTGCAGGCGCACCTCGGTGCCGTCCGGCCCGGAGACGATTTTGGCCTCGCCGCCGTGGCGGCGCATGCGCCCCACGATCGATTCGCGGACACCGAGCCGATCCTCCGGCACGGCGTCGGGGTCGAAGCCCGGCCCGCGGTCCTTGACGAACACGTCGATGCTCCCGCTTGCGGCCTCGGCGTAGACCGAGACGGTTCCTCCGCCGTGCCTCGCCGCGTTGAGCATGGCCTCGCGAGAGGCCTGCAGGAGGGCCTCGGTCCGCTCGCGGTTCGACTCACCCAGCGGCGAGTCCCCGACGCAGACGACGTCGACCGGCTGGCCATGCGCGTCCTCGACCTCCGCGGCGAGCGCCTTGAGCCGGTCGGTGAACGTTCCGCCTCCGCGCCGAGCGTCGCGATAGAGCCACTCTCGCAGCTCTCGCTCCTGGGCGCGCGCGAGGCGAGTCACGTCGGCCTCGTTCCCGGCGCGGCGCTGGATGAGTGCGAGCGTCTGGAGCACCGAGTCGTGCAGGTGCGCCGCAATCTCGGCCCGCTCTTCCTCCCGCACGCGCGCGGAACGCTCCGCACCAAAGTCGCGCCAGAACTTGAGGCCCCACGGCAGAAGCACAAGCGCCACCCCGGCCAACACGGCAAGGGACGCGAGGAGTGCGAGGCCCAGAACGTTCCATTGCGTGCCCGAGATCGCGAGCGTCACCCCAGTGGCCACGAGCGCGAGCCCCGCGCCGAGCCGCACCCACCCTGCCCAGCGGGCCGTTCCCGCGCCGCGGACCAGCTGGTCGCGACGCGAATCGTCGAGCTGAAGCCACGCGAGCGTCGCGCCGCCCAGGATCGCCGCGACCGGGAGGATCACCCCGAGCGGGATGTCGACGCCGAGGAAGCCGCTCCCCACCATGATCGCGCCGA
>NZ_JBKZWT010000456.1:0-2201 GCF_047759905.1 Sinomonas sp. G460-2
ATGGGCTCGGGCACGGACGTGGCGCGCGAGGCCGCGGACCTCACGGTCATGGCGGACGACCTCGCGCAGGTCGCGACGGCGATCGAGCTCTCGCGGGCCACGCTCCGGACCATCAAGGCCAACCTGTTCTGGGCGTTCGCCTACAACACGATCGGCATCCCGATCGCCGCGTTCGGCCTGCTCAATCCCATGATCGGCGGCGCCGCGATGGCCGCGAGCTCGGTGCTCGTGGTCGCGAATTCGCTGCGGCTCACGCGGTTCGCGCGCTAGCGCCAACCCGCGTCAGCTCGCGGGCACGGCCTCGGGCGCGGCCTCCTCGAGCGCGGGCTCGGGACGTGGGGAGCGGAGCTCATCGAGTCGCACGAGGATCACGCCGACCACAATGAGCGCGCCGCCGAGCGCCTGGATGGGAGCCGGGACGTCCCCGATCATGAACCACGAGGCGAGCACGGAGAACAGCACCTCGGTGAGCGAGACGAAGCTCGCGACCTTCGCGCCAAGCCGCTGGACCGCGACGATGCCGAGCGAGTAGGCGATGACCGCGGCCACGAGCGTGATGCCGAGCACCGGCACGATCCAGCTCGTCTCGGTGCCCAGGAGGTGGACCGTGCCGAAAGTCGCGGACAGCGGAAGCACGCCCACGAGGGCGAGGAGGCCGAGGCCCAGCGCGCCGAACACCATCCCACCTCCGACCACGACGAAAGGCGGCAGGACGCCGTCGGCCTTCGCCGAGAGGATGAAGTACACGGCGAGGCATACGGCCGCGCCCATGCCCCACAGCACGCCGATCGGGTCGACGCGCGTCGCGCTGAACAGGTTGAGGACCAGCACGAGCCCGAGCATCGCGACGATCGTTCCGCCGATCGTCGCCAGGCCCGGACGACGGCGCGTGCGGAGCCAGAGCCAACCCACGATGACGATCGGGGCGAGGTATTCGAGCATGAGCGCGACGGGCGGGCTCATGCGCGCCACGGCGTTGAAGAAGCAGAACTGGCACAGCGCCACGGCGACCGTTCCGTACGCGGCCATGATCCCCGCGCCGCGCCGGAGCCGGCCCCATTTCCCGCGCATCATGACGAGCGTCGGCACGAGCATCACGAGCGCCGCGAGGCCAATGCGCGTCCCGACCGTCGCGCCCGGGCTCCAGCCCGCTTCGAGGAGAGACTTGCCGAGCGGGCCGCTGACGCCGAACGTCGCCGCCGAAAGCAGCGCGTAGACAAGACCGGACGCCGAGCGGTTCGCGGACAGCACGGGGCACCTCCAAAGATGTCAGGACCAAAGTGAGTGTATGGTGATGACAGTAGACCTGAGAGGAGTCAGGAGTCAAAGTGCTGTTCGCACCTGACACAGAAGTTGCGCTGCGCAGCGTCGTGAACCTCGTCAACACGCTCGATTCCGAGGGTGGCGAGCAGCTGCGCACGAGCGGCGATTTGGATCGCTTCCTCGAACAGGAGGAGTTCACAGGCTCCCGCACGCACGACGACGACGAGCTCGCCTCCGTGCGCACCCTGCGGCAGCGCCTTCGGACGCTGTGGGACGCGTCCGAGGACGAAGCAGTGACGCTCGTCAACGCGATCCTGCAGGAGTCGCGGGCCCTGCCCCAGCTCGTCAAACACGACCACTGGGACTGGCACCTGCACGCGACCACGCCTGAGGCGCCCCTCTCCGAGCGCATGGGGACGGAGGCCGCGATGGCGTTCGTCGACGTGATCCGCTCGAAGGAGCTGGACCGCCTCCGGGTGTGCGCCGCGGACGACTGCGAGGCCGTTCTCATCGACCTCTCGAAGAACCGCTCAAAGCGCTACTGCGATACCGGAAACTGCGCGAATCGCATCCACGTCCGCGCCTATCGGGAGCGCAAGGCCGCAGGCTAACCGGCTAACCGCCCTCGGCTTGGTACCCTTCGGACAGATTAATTCGACACGTCAAACCGACAAGGTCGAAACCGACAAGGTCAAACCAGCAAGTCAGAGGGGGTGGTCATCCGCAATGCCAGCAACCTCGCTGCGGGCCTTGCTGCGCAAGCTCGTCCGCGGCGCGCGGTACGAGGGGCTCGTGGCCATGCCGGGCCTCGGCGACGCCGAGCTTGAGCCGCCCGGGGCCGGCGCACTGCGCTTCACCCTCCCGGACCTCTCCCCGCTTCCCGCGCGCGAGAATGTCGGCGAAATGCTGCACCGCATGGGGGCCCCGGTCGTGGCCGA
>NZ_JBKZWT010000457.1:0-2191 GCF_047759905.1 Sinomonas sp. G460-2
CACGCGCAGCCCGTGCTCCTGAGCCACCACCTGCTGGCCCACGCGTGGGCGCTCCTGCGGGATGTCCAGCGCCTCGCCGACTGGGACAAGCGCGCGGCGGTGTCGCCGTACGGTTCGGGCGCGCTCGCGGGCTCGTCGCTCGGCCTCGACCCTGATGCCGTCGCGGCGGACCTCGGCTTCGACTCGGCCGTGCACAACTCGATCGACGGCACGGCCTCGCGCGACGTCTTCGCCGAGTTCGCGTGGGTCGCGGCCATGATCGGCGTGGACCTCTCGCGGATCAGCGAGGAGGTCATCCTGTGGGCCACGAAGGAGTTCTCCTTCGTGACGCTCGACGACGCGTTCTCGACCGGCTCGTCGATCATGCCGCAGAAGAAGAACCCGGACGTCGCCGAGCTCGCGCGCGGCAAGGCGGGTCGCCTCATCGGCGACCTCGCGGGACTGCTCGCGACGCTCAAGGGCCTCCCGCTCGCGTACAACCGGGACCTCCAGGAGGACAAGGAGCCCGTCTTCGACGCCGCGGACACCCTCGAGCTCCTGCTCCCGGCCGTGTCCGGCATGGTCGCGACGCTCCGGTTCAACACCGAGCGCATGGCGTCGCTCGCGCCGCAGGGCTTCTCCCTCGCGACCGACATCGCCGAGTGGCTCGTGCGCCAGGGCGTCCCGTTCCGCGAGGCGCACGAGCTCTCCGGGGCGGCGGTGCGCCAAGCCGAGAGCCGCGGCGTCGAGCTGTGGGACCTGACCGATCTGGAGTACGCGACGATCAGCCCGGCGCTTACTCCCGAGGTGCGTTCGGTGCTCAGCACGGAAGGATCGCTCGCGAGCCGGAGCGCGCAAGGCGGCACCGCGCCGTCGGCGGTCGCCCGCCAGCTCGAGGCACTCAAGGCCCAGCTCGCGGACGCGCGAAGCTTCGCGGGCTGACGCCTCATCGTTGGGGGCGGCGACTGGCTACCCTGATGGCATGGGAACAGAAGCCGCCCTCAGCGATGACCACCTCCTGAGTGAGATCCACGCCGCCGCGAAGGGGGTTCGGGCCGAGCTCGAGCGCCTCACCGACGAATCCGTGAGCCATCCGTCCGAGTTGCCGGGGTGGACGCGTGGCCACGTCCTGGCGCACGTCCAGGGCATCTGCTCGGCGATGGCCCGGCAGCTCGAGTACGCGCGGCGCGGCGAGAAGGTCGAGCTGTACGACGGCGGCTACGAGGCCCGGAATCGCGCGATCGAGGAGGCCGCGGGCGCCACCGCGGACGAGCATCGCGAGCGGGTCGGCGCGGCGATCGACGTCGCCGTGGGCGCGTTCGGGGGGCTCGAGCCCGTGGACTGGGATCGCCCCATCACGTACCGCAACGGCGTGGTCCGCGACGGTGGCTTCGCGCTGTGGCGCGAGCTCGTGATCCACCACACGGACCTCGGGACCGGCTGCACGCAGCAGGAGTGGTCTGAGGGATTCTGTCGGCATCTGCTCGGCTTCCTTGAGCCGCGCGTGCCCGCCGCGTACACGTTCGTGCTGCGGCCTGATCCGGGCGAGGAGATTCGCCTCGGCTCCGGTGGAGACGAGGTCCTCGTGGGAGGCCGGCTTCAGGACCTCGCGGCGTGGCTCGCGGGCCGCGCAACGGGCCACGGCGCCGTCCGGGCGGAGCGCGGAGGTGCCGCGGTCCCGCTTCCCGAGATCGGGCCCTGGCCCTCCGGCGTCCCCGCGGTCTAAGGGCGGGTGGGCCGGGCTCATGGGTGGCGGGGCAGGGCTGATGGGCGGTCGGAAGGTCTAATGTGCGTCGCGGGCTGATGGTTGGCGGGGTGGGCGAGCAATGAACCCGGACGAGCTGGTCCGCTGGCTCCTCCGTGATCCCGTTGCCGTGGCCCCCGACCTCCTCGGCGCGGTGCTCACGCATACGACGGCGGAGGGCAGCGTGAGCGTCCGCCTCACCGAGGTCGAGGCGTACCGCGGGCATCGCGACTCCGAACACGCCGACCCCGGCTCGCATTCGTACAACGGCCGGACCGCACGCAACGAGGTCATGTGGGGCCCACCGGGCCACCTGTACGTCTACTTCACGTACGGCATGCACTACTGCGCGAACGTCGTGTGCGGCCCCGCTGGCCGCTCCTCGGGATGCCTCCTGCGCGCCGGGGAGATCGTCGGGGGGCTCGACCTCGCGCGCTCGCGCCGTACCTCGTCGAGGCGCGACTTCGA
>NZ_JBKZWT010000458.1:0-2186 GCF_047759905.1 Sinomonas sp. G460-2
GCCTCGATGGGCGGGGGAGACGACGAGGTCCGCCTTCGCGTAGTCCTGCCCGACGCTCGCGACGAGGGACGCCGTCGTGGACGCGTTGGCCATGAGCGTGGCGGTGAGGAAGCCGACGGCGAGGAGTACGGCGAGCACGATCGCGACGAATCTCCGGGCGTGCGTCGTGAGTTGGCTGAGGGCGACGCCGAGCATCCTCAGGCCTCGACCTTCGCGAGGGCAGCGAGAACCGTCTCGACCGTGGGGTCGTCGAGCGTGCCGACGAGGGCGCCGTCCGCGAGGAGTACGACCCGGTCGGCGTAGCTCGCTGCGACGGGGTCGTGCGTGACCATGATGATGCTCTGCCCCATCTCGCGGCTGCTCCGACGCAGCATGCCGAGGACTTCCGCGCCCGAGCGCGAGTCGAGGTTGCCGGTCGGCTCGTCGGCGAAGACCACCGCAGGGCGCGTGAGGAGCGCGCGGGCCACGGCGACGCGCTGCTGCTGCCCGCCCGAGAGCTCGTGGGGCTTGTGCTCGAGCCGGTCGGTGAGCCCGAGCGTCGCGACGAGGCCGTCGAACCATGCGGCGTCGACCGTGCCGCCGGCGAGCGCTACAGGGAGCGTGATGTTGGCGCGCGCGGTGAGCGTTGGCACGAGGTTGAACGCCTGGAACACGAAGCCCACGCGGTCGCGACGCAGCCGCGTGAGGGCCTTGTCGTTGAGCCCTGTGAGCTCGGTCCCGCCGAGCTCGATCGTGCCGGCGTCTACCGTGTCGAGGCCCGCAAGGCAGTGCATGAGCGTCGACTTGCCTGAGCCGGACGGCCCCATGATCGCCGTGAACCGGCCCGCGGGGAAGTCGAGGTCGATGCCCCTCAGGGCCTCGACGGCGGCCTCGCCCTTGCCGTAGGTCTTGCGGAGCCCTTGGGCGCGCACGGCCGCGCGGGCGGTCGCGGGCACGTCTGGTGAGGAACTGGATTCCGAGGTGATGGTCATGTTCCCAAAGCTAGGAGCGCGGGGCCGGCGGCGGATCGGGCTGCGGTCGGATCTTCGCGGGCGTACGACGGCGCCGCCTCCTCCCACGGGATGAGCCGGCCTACGCCGCGGGGCGGCAGTGCCCGCGCCGCCGGGAGCGCGGGTTGGGCGGAGCGTGCCGTGCGGAGCCGTGGGTTGGGCGCCGAGCCTACGGCGCGACGATGCCCGTCTCGTACGCGATGAGCACGATGTGCACGCGGTCGCGTGCCCCGAGCTTCGAGAGGATGTGACCCACGTGGGTCTTCACGGTCGCCTCGGAGACGACGAGCGCCTCCGCGATCTCCGGGTTGGAGAGACCCTGGGCGATGAGCGCAAAGACGTCGCGCTCGCGGGCCGTGAGCGTGGCGACGTCCGCTGCGTGAGCGCTGACCTCGGGGCTCGGCGCGCTGAGGGCGGAGGCCATGTGGCCGAGGAGCCGCCGCGTCGTGGACGGCGCGATGACCGCGTCTCCTCGGTACACCGTGCGCACGGCGCCGAGAAGTTCCTCGGGCGGCGCGTCTTTGAGCAGGAACCCGCTCGCGCCCGCCTGGATCGCGGAGAGCGCGTACTCGTCGAGATCGAACGTGGTCAGGACCACAATCTTCGGCCCCCGGCGGTGCGTCTCGCCCGGCTCGGGTGCGGCGCCGTCGAGGAGGCGTCGGGTTGCCTCGATCCCGTCCATGCGCGGCATGCGGACATCCATGAGGACGACGTCGGCCGGGACGCGGGCGAGGAGACGGACGGCTTCGAGGCCGTCCCCGGCTTCCGCGACAACCGCGAGGTCCGGCTGCGAGTCGATGAGCATCCTGAAGCCGCCGCGGACCAGCTGCTGGTCGTCGACGAGGGCCACGCGGATCGGGGTGGGCGAGATCGGGGTGGGCGCCGTCGGGGTGGGCGAGGGGGACGCGGGCGAGCCGCTGTGCGCCATGTCAGGCCTCCGTGTACGGGATGAACGCTCGGACGCTGAACCCGCCGCCCGGCAGGGGAGACGCGTCGACGGCACCATCGTAGAGCGCCACGCGCTCGGCCATGCCCCGCAGGCCCTGCCCGTTTCCGGAGGTGGGATCGGAGGCCGCGCCCCGGCCGTCGTCGGCAATCTCGAGCTGTAGCCCGCGCGTCGTCCATTCTTGGGTGACGCGCGCGGACGCCCGCGGGCCCGCGTGCTTGAGCACGTTCGTGAGGGATTCCTGGACCACG
>NZ_JBKZWT010000459.1:0-2168 GCF_047759905.1 Sinomonas sp. G460-2
CGCGAGGCCCAGCCCGCGCGATGCGGAAGAAGCTCACGGAGGGCCGCGGAGCTCGCACCGGTCGCGAGCGCGACGGCGGCACCATGCAGCGCGCGCCCGACGCACAGCGCGAGGAGGCTGTTCGCCGTCGCGAATACGGCGAGGCCCGCGATGCCGAGGACGACCGCGAGAGTGAGCGCCGCGCGTCGTCCGATGTGATCCGACCAGTGCCCCGCGACGAGCAGGACCGCGACGAGGCTCACAACGTAGCTCGCGAACGCAACCGAGATCCCCAGGCTTCCGAGGCCGAGGCGCTGCGCCAGCGCGGGGTAGAGCGGCGTCGCGAGGTTGGCTCCGATGAGAAGCACGAAGAGGGTGCCACCGCTCAGGGCGAGGCGCATGGTCCGCGAGGCGTCCCAGCCCGTGGCGTCGACCCGGCCAGACATGGCGGGCTCGGCGGCGGGGCGCATGCGGAGCTCGGCGAAGAGGGACATGCCGCCAGTTTGAGGCGTGGTGATCTTTCCGATCAGTTTTTTCTCCATAATCTGAGCGCTATGATCAGATCTGATTCTGAAAGCTGCCGGGGAGTGACTATTGAGCGTTCTCGATGCATTGGACACCAAGCTTGTCCTGGCCCTCGTCGAGGACCCGCGCGCCCAGATCGCGGAGCTCGCTGAGCGGCTCGGAGTGGCCCGGAACACCGTGCAGTCGCGGCTCAAGCGCCTCCAACGCGCCGAGATCCTGCGCGGAGGAGGCCGAGAGGTCAACCTCGAGGCGATCGGCTACGACGTCGTGGCTTTCATGACCCTCGAGGTGGTCCATCGGGACCTCGATGCGGTCGTGGCCGGGCTCCGGCGCGTGCCCGCGATCCTCGAGGCCCACGAGATCTCCGGGCGCGGGGACATCTGGTGCCGCCTCGCGGCGTCGGACACGCACGAGCTTCAGGCCGCCCTTCGGAGCGTTCTGCGCATCCGGGGGGTGATCCGCTCCGAGACCGTGTTGGCCCTCCACACGCACATCGCCTACCGGGCGGATGCGATCCTGCGGCGATCGATCGAGACCGCCGGCTAACCCCCCCCGCGTCGAGACCCGGCGGAGACATAATGGCCGGGTGACGATCATCGACAACGCTGTCTACCTGAACGGCCACCGCGCCGCTCACCCCGAGAGTCTCGAGCAGACGTTCGAGACGCTGGAGGCGACCGGCGGCAGCATGGCATGGATCGGCCTCTATCGCCCGACTCCCGAGGAGATGGCCCAGGTCGCGCACGAGTTCCGGCTCCACGACCTCGCCGTAGAGGACGCGATCACGGCCCACCAGCGGCCCAAGGCCGAGCGGTATGGGGAGGTGCTGTTCACTGTGCTGCGGCCCGCTCGCTATCTCGACGAGACCGATACGGTCGAGTTCGGGGAGCTCCACATCTTCGCCGGGCCCAACTTCGTGGTCACGATCCGGCACGCCGAGACCGCCGGCGTCGGCGAAGTGCGCAAGCGCCTGGAGTCCGACCCCACGCTCCTGGCCCGCGGGCCCCATGCGGTCCTTTACGCGCTCCTCGACCGCGTCGTCGACGACTATGCGCCCGTCGTGACGGGCCTCGAGCACGACGTCGACGAAATCGAGGACGAGCTCTTCGAGGGCGACCCCGCGGTATCGCGCCGGATCTACGAGCTCACCCGCGAGGTCATCCAGTTCCAGCGGGCCGTCCACCCGCTGCGACACCTTATCGAGGGGCTCGAGCGCGGCTACGAGAAAGAACGCGTGGACCTCGAGCTCCAGCGCAGCCTGCGCGACGTTCGCGACCACGTCGAGCAGGTGATCTCGCGCATCGATGCCTATCGCGACCTTCTCCAGAACGCCCTCGTCCTCGACGGCACGCTCACGTCGAACCGCCTCAACGAGACGGGCCTTGCGCAGAACGAACAGGTCAAGCGGATCTCCTCGTGGGCGGCCATCTTCTTCGCGCCCGCCCTCGTGACGGGCATCTACGGGATGAACTTCAGGGCCATGCCGGAACTCGACTGGGACCTCGGCTACCCCTATGCCTTCGGGGTCATGTTGGTGCTGGCGTTCGTCATGTGGCTCATCTTCAAACGGAAGCAGTGGCTATGAGCATCGCCCGCGCGGGCTGGTCCGCGAGCCGGGTCCTCGTCCCCGGCACCCCGTCCCAGCTCGGGGCGTTCGGGCTCTT
>NZ_JBKZWT010000046.1:0-19908 GCF_047759905.1 Sinomonas sp. G460-2
CGCACTTCGGGAGCGCGCCGCCACGGAGGTGAGCAACGCGCCGTCGTCCGTGGTGGGGTGCAGCCATCTCCGTGGGGGAGGCCCAGCTCCCTCCGTGCTCCGTGCCCCTGAAAGTCAGCTCCGAGTCAGCGCACAGTCGGCGGCAGCGCGGTCAGCGCACGCGGTAGTGAAGGTGCGCGAAGCCGCTCGAGAACTGCCGCGTCGAGAGAAGCTCGAGGTCGACTCGGAAGCTCGGCATGGCCGCCGTGCGGCCGCCCACCGAGACGGGGGCCGGGAGCAGATGGACCTCGTCGATGAGGCCCGCGGCGAACGCCGTGGCGGCCAGGTTGGCGCCTCCGATCGCGAGGTCGGCGCTCGACGATTCCTTGAGAGCGCGCACGGCCTCGGCATCGAAGCGGCGCTCGAGGCGGGTTCGCTCCATGTTCGCTGCCTCGAGCGTGCTCGAATAGACGATCTTCTCCGCCGCGCGCCAGAGGCCCGAGAAGTCGACCATGACGCTCGGCTCGCCCTCGACGAAGGCGGGATCGCCCCACGCGCGCATGACCTCGAACATGCGGCGCCCGTACAGGTGGGTGCCGACCGGCCGGAGGAGGTCGTTCACGAAGGCGTGCACCTCGGCGTCCGGTTCCGCCCAGCCGAACTGGCCGTCGCGGTCGGCGATGTAGCCGTCAACCGACGTGATCGCGGAGTAAATGAGCTTTGCCATGTCAGAGCGCCGCGAGTGCGTCGGGGATCGGCGTGCTGCCGTCGACAAAACCAATGAACTTGGAAGCCGTCGCGGGCCGCTTGAGGACCTCTGCCACCACCTCGGCCACGTCCGCGCGGCTCACGGTCCCGGGGCTCGAGTGGTCCACGATCGTGATCCCGCCGCTCCCCGCTTCGAGGGTGAGGGTGCTCGGCGCCACGATGGTCCAGTCGAGGTCCGTGCTCTGGAGATACTGATCCGCCGCGGCCTTCGCCTCGGCGTATGGGAAGAAGGAGTGCTCGGGCGGGACACCATGGTCCGGGCGGGCGCCGAGGTAGGAGACCATGACGTAGCGCTGGACGCCCGCCTTCGCGGCCGCGTCCATCGATCGAATCGCCGCGTCGCGGTCCACGGCGTACGTTCTGGCTGGGTTTCCGCCGCCGGCACCGGCGGTCCAGACGACTGCGTCGTGCCCCGCGAGGAGGTCCGCGATCTCCTCGGTGCTGAGCTGTTCGATGTCGGCCACGACCGGATGGGCGCCGGCCGCAGTGACGTCCGTGGTGTGGTCCCGGTTGCGGATGATCGCGGTGACCACGTCCCCGCGCGCGGCGAGCAGCGGCGCGAGCAGTAGTGCGATCTTTCCGTGCCCTCCGATGACGGCGATCCGTGCCATGGGCCGCCTCCCTCCCGTGTCGCGCGCCGCGTGTGGTCCTGCCGCGGGGCCAGCCTAGCCCGCGGGGCCCCTCAGGAGGCCCACGTGCCACGGTAGCGAGCGCTCGGGTCCACTTCTAGGGCTCGGAACTGCGTGTTGCGCACAACGCGCCGCGCCCCCGACCGATTGAGAAGTATCAATCGGACGGGAGCGCGGCGCGCGAGGGGGGCCGAGGCCCAGGGGACTAGCGGCCCAGCTGCGGGTCGGACGTGAGCGGCCGGCCGTCGTCGAGGCGCCCGGCCAGAATCCGCACGAGCTTCGGATCGGCCGCGGCGGTGACCTTGAGGTCGTACCAGCCGCCCTGCGTCGGGATCACCACGGTCTTGGCCTGACCCGGGTTGAGCGCGAGGGCCTGCGAGCCGGCGCCGTAGGCGTCCGTGAGCGAGAGTGCGGCGGCCGCCGAGCCAGCGTTCTCGATCCGGAACTGCGCGTGGCCGGCCACCCCGTCGAGGGTCACCGAAACGCGGATGTCCGCGGCCGCCGTCGTGCCCGCAAGGCGGCGGTACCAGCCCGCGGGGCCGTGCATGTGCACGTCGTACTCGGCGCCGAGCGCCCACGACGCGTCAAGGCCGGCGCCCGCGCCGATCGTGTACGAGTAAGGGCCCGCCGGAAGGAGGTTAGAGCGGACCTGCACGTGCGCGCCGAGCGCCCCAGCGTTCGACCAGTGCGCCGACAGCTTGCCGCCCGCCACCGAGGCGGCGACGTCGAGCGCGTAGCCCAGCGGGCGCGACGGACGCGTGCCCTTCTCCTGGCCGGGCATCGTGTTGACGGCCGGAGGCGTCGGAACGTAGCTCGGGTGGCGGTTGTGGTCCGCGGGCTTGAACGCCGAGGTGTCGGGCAGGGCAGGGGCGGCGCCCCCGTTCGCCGAGAAGTCGAACGCGCTCGTGAGGTCGCCACACACGGCGCGGCGCCACGGGGAGATGTTGGGCGACTTCACGCCGAAGCGCGATTCGAGGAACCGCACGATCGACGTGTGGTCGAACGTCTCCGAGCAGACCCACCCGCCCATGCTCCACGGCGAGATCACGAGCATCGGCACGCGCACGCCGAGGCCGTAATGGCCCGGGACGTCGGCGATGCCGGAGAACGTCATGCGCCCGTCGTACCACTCGCCCTCGGTCGAGACGGTCGAGGCGCCGGGGATCTGCGAGGTGTTGGGGTGCGGCGGGACGACGTGGTCGAAGAAGCCGTCGTTCTCGTCGTACATGAAGAACACGGCCGTCTTGCTCCAGACGTCCGGGTTGGACGTGAGGATGTTGAGGATGTTCGCCGTGTACCAGGCGCCGAAGTTCGGCGGCCAGTTCGAGTGCTCGGTGTACGCCTCCGGGCCCACGATGTAGGAGACCTGCGGGAGCTTGCCGCTCGCGACGTCCTCGCGGAAGATCCGGAACAGGTCGTCGCCGGCCTTCGCGTTCGTGCCGGTCAGCGCCTTCTCGTAGAGCGGGCTGCCGGGCTTCGAGTTCTGGTACTGCGTGAGGTAGAGGAGCGAGTTGTCGCCGTAGTTGCCGATGTACGCGTCGCCGGTCCAGCCCCAGTAGCCCGCGGCGGTGAGGCCGTCGCCGACGTCCTGGTACACCTTCCAGCTCACGCCGGCCTTCTCAAGCTCCTCCGGGTACGAGCTCCACGAGTAGCCGACCTCGGCGTTCCACAGGTCGGGGCCGCCGGCCTTGTAGTCATTGCCGTCCCAGCCCGTGAACATGTAGTAGCGGTTCGGGTCCGTGGGGCCGAGCAGCGAGCAGTGGTACTGGTCGCAGATCGTGAACGCGTCCGCGAGGGCGAAGTGGAACGGGACGTCGCCGCGCTCGTAGAACGCCATCGTGGCCTCCGACTTGGCAGGGAGCCACTTGTCGTACTTGCCCACGTTGAACGCCTCGTGGGTGAGCTTCCACGAGTGGTCGAGGTCCTCCATGAACTGCATGCCGAGGTTCGGTGCGGTCGGGTGGTAGGGGAGGATGTCACGGGTGCCGTTGTTCTGTGCAAACGTGTTCTTCCCGCTCGGGAGGACGGCCGGGTGCGGATCGCCGAACCCGCGCACGCCCTTGAGCGTGCCGAAGTAATGGTCGAACGCGCGGTTCTCCTGCATGAAGACGATCACGTGCTCGACGTCCTTGATGGAGCCGGTCGCCCGGTTGGCGGGGATGGTCGCGGCGCGTGCGATGCTCTCCCCGAGCATTTCCGCGATGGCCGTGGAGGCCGCGGTCGCAGCCGAAAGCTGAAGGAAATGGCGGCGGTTCAGGTTTGGCATGGAGGGTCCTCCCTGTGGGCTTCAGTTCTCCTGTAGTCCCCCGCGGGGAGCCTGCCACCTTCAGATGACGTGCGGGTTGCGCTGGGTTGAAACCTGCGCGGCAACAGACGACGGCGGGTGGCCCCCCATTTGCGGCCACCCGCCCGTCGTCTCTGCTCCGGTCCGTTTCTCGCGCCGGAAAATGTGTGCCGTGCCGCGACACACCGCGCTCCCACCGGTTGGGAAAGTTCAACCGGACGGGAGCACGCGAACCGTTACACCTCGAGCCGCTCGTGCTCCCATTCGTCCAGGAGTTCGGGCAGCCGCGCCATGAGGAATCGGTAGAAGTGGCCCATTTCCTCGACCCGCGCGCGCGCCGCCGAACCGTCGGGCAGCTGCAGCGCCGTCGCGTCCGCGAGGTCGGCCAGCCGCTCGTAGACCGGGTTCTGCCGGAGCGACGCGACGTACCAGGCGTTGTCCGGGAGCGCGTAGCGGTCGCGTCGGCTCCCCGGCTGCGAGACCCGGTGCACGAAGCCGACCGTCTGGAGGTACCGCACGGAGCCCGAGACCGCGGCCGGGCTCGCGCCGAGCATCTCGGCAAGCTCGGCGGCGGTGAGGGATCCGTCCGCGGACACGACGAGCGCCATGAGCGTCCGAGCCGGCATCTTGGGGAAGCCCGCGGCGGTCAGCACGGCCGCGGATGTCTCTGCGCCGTCGGGCATCCGGTTGGCTGCCGGTTCGCTCACGCTGTTCCTACCTCTCTGCGGCGTATGGCAACGAGTGCCACGAGGGCGAGGACCACCGCGATGCCGAGCATCCAGAACCCGCCGCTCCAGTCAGTCCCCGCCCCGGTCGTGACGGGCGTGTGGGTGAACGGCGAGATGTCGCGGATCTTCTCGTCGAAGCCGAGCATTCCACCGTAGATGCCGAGCACCACGCCCACGCCGAGCAGCGACCACCCGGCGGCGATCGTGGCGCGTGGCCACACGACGAACACCGCGGCTGGCAGCGCGAGGTAGATGAGCGCGGCAGGCAGCTGGTCGAGCGCGGTCTGCCACACGTCGCCGACGGCGCTCGACGTGTCACCGGACGCGACGAGCGAGACCCACGCGCCGAGGGCGGTGAAGAACATCACGAGCACCATCGAGGCGGCGCCGAGCGAGAGGAAGCTCCCGAGCCAGCGCATGCGCCCGAGCGGCCGCGAGAGCACGAGCTCCGCCGTGCCGGCGGCTTCTTCCTGGCGTAGCCGGATGACGGCCTGCAGCCCGCAGGCCGCCGCGAGGATCCCAGCGATCTCGAACAGTGCCGCGACGAGGAGCTGGGTCATCGAGGTGCCCTGCGCCTCCACCATGGCCCGGAGGATCGATGTGACCTGCGGGCTGGAGGTGATCGACGCCTGGATTGCCGAGCCGAGCGAGCCCGTGAGGACGCCGGTGGCGAGGCCGCCGATGCACCAGCTGACAATGGCCCCCTGCTGCAGGCGGAGAGCGAGCGAGAACGGCCCGCGAAGGGTCGGCCCCGCGTCCGGTCGCCCGGCGCGCCCGGCGAGGACGCTGGCGCCGACGTCCCGCCGCGCCATGAGACCGACGACGGCGGCGATGCACACCACCGCGAGCCCGAGCGGCAGAAGCAGGGGCCACAGCCGGTTGCCCGTATACGCGAAGGTCTGCTGCCCCCAGCCGATGGGGGAGATCCAGCTCGGCCAGGCCGCCGTCACGGTCATCCCGTCCGGCTCGACCTTCCCGGTCGCGTCCCCGAAACCCCGCAGGAGGTACGCGACCATGACGGCCGCGGAGGAGATCCCGTTCGCCCCCCGCGACGTGCTGAAGAATTCCCCGGCCAGCAGGCCGACGCCGAGGAACGCGAAGCCCACGGCGCCGGTCGCGAGTCCGGCCACGACCGAGCCCGCAGGATCGAGCCCGCCGCCCATGAACCCGAGCGCGGTCGCGGCCGCGACGAGCACGTCCGCGACCAGGCCGTGGACGATCGTCGTCGCGAGCGGAGACCAGCGTCCGGCGGCCGTTGCGGAGAGGAGCTCGGATCGGCCCGATTCCTCCTCGGCCCGCGTGTGGCGGACCGCCATGAACGTGTTCATGAGGGCGGCCAAGAGCGCGATGAAGGAGAAGATCTCGAAGAAGGTGAAGGCGTCCAGCTGGGGGCCGCGGGCCAGGCCGCGGAGCACGAGGATTGCCGGGGTCGCGGTCGCGAGCTGGAGGACTTGGGCCCGGGAGGCCTCGTCCCCGAACGTCTTGGCGATGGCCTCGACGGCGAACCACGCGAGGACGCCGATCGAGAGGACCCAGCTGAGGAGCTGCCACCGGTCGCGGCGGAGCCGCTGACGGTAAAGGACCCAGATCATCTCAGGCTCCCGTCCGCGCCGCCGCGCGGTGGCGCCGGTGGTGGGCTTCGCCGTCGTCCGCGGCCTCGGCAACCGGGGTGACCGTGTCGCCGTAGTGCCGGAGGAACAGTTCCTCGAGCGACGGCGGGGCCACGAGGAGGCCCTTGACGCCGAGGTTGCCGAGGAGGGGGAGGACCTCGTGCACGCGGTCGGAGTCGGCGCCGAACTTGACCCTGCCGTCTGTGACGGTGAGGTCGTGGACTTGCGAGAGGGTCGTGAGGGCTCGGGTGTCGACGCTGTCCTGCGCGAACGAGATCTCGGTGCGGGTCAGGTGGCGGAGCGCGTCGAGCGTGCCGCCGTCCACGATCTTGCCCGAGCGGATGATGCTCACGCGGTCCGCGAGCTGCTCCACCTCGGAGAGGATGTGGCTCGAGAGGAGCACGGTGGCGCCGTTCTCCCGGCTCAGGCGGCGCACCTCACGGGTGAAGACGGCTTCCATGAGGGGGTCGAGGCCGCTCGTTGGCTCGTCGAGGAGGTAGAGCTCCGCGTCCGTGACGAGGGCGGCGATGAGCGCGACCTTCTGGCGGTTGCCCTTCGAGTACGCGCGGCCCTTCTTCGAAGGATCGAAGTCGAAGATCTCGCTGAGGCGCTGCTTGCGCTGCTTGTAGTCGCGGTCGAGTGTGCTGCCGCGCAGGCGGGACAGGAGGTCGATGGTCTCGCCGCCGGTGAGGTTGGGCCAGATGTTCACATCGCCGGGCACGCTCGAGACGCGGCGGTGGAGTTCGACGGCGTCCGTCCACGGGTTGCGTCCCAGCACGGTCGCGTTGCCGGACGACGCGCGGGCCAGCCCCAGGAGGATGCGGAGCGTTGTGGACTTCCCGGCGCCGTTCGGGCCGAGGAAGCCGTGGATCTCGCCGGAATGAACCTCGAGGTCGAGGCCGTCGAGGGCCTTGACCTGACCGAAGTTCTTGTGAAGATCGACAGTCTGGATGACAGTGTCCATGGCTGTGAGTGTACGCAGTTTTCACAAACTTATGAATATTCAAAACGAAATCTTAACGCGACGCCCTCAGCCAGGGTGCGGCAGCCCACCACGCAAGCGCCGCTGGGACAAGGCCTGAGCCCACGAGCAGCAGAGTGGGCACGCGCGCCAGGAGCAGTGCCCACGTAGCTGAGAGGACGACGGCGCCGGCGAACCGGAGCGGACGACGGCGCGCGAGCGCCCAGGCTGCGAAGGCGCACCGACGCGGGCGTGCTGTGGGCGGGAGGATCGCGGCCGCGGCGATGAACGCCAGATACGCGGCGGTGGCGGCGCCGCACGCCGCGGCCAGCAGGCTCAGCGCCACTGCGCTCAGAACGCCGCCTGCCGAGGCCCAGAAGGCTGCGGAGACGATCGCCGCGAGCGCGAAGGCTGGCTGAACGACTGCGATCTTCCACGTCTGCCGCAATGCGGTGACGAAATGTCCTCCGAAACGCACGGCAGAGGCCCGGTCGTGGCCCACGAAGACCTCGCGCAGCGACCGCTGCAGCGCGACGGCGGCGGGAAGCACTGTCACCAGGGGAAGCGAGGCCAGCACGAAGCAGATCTGAAGTAGGAGTGCCTCGCCGGCTGCCGTGGCGGCGCCGAACGCCCGAACGCGTGCCGGAAGAGGCGGCGTGGTGGTCCCAGCGGGGTCTTGGGGCATGGCACCTCCTGTGGTGGTCGCTACTTGATCATTCTGAGGGGGCCGTGATCGAATAATCAAGATCGATCATGCTCTCGCGAGGAGGAACGGTGCTCGCCGACCAGCGCCATCAGATGATTCTTGAGCGGGTCCGTCTTCACGGCCGCGTCAAGGCGACCGAACTCGCGGCGGAGCTCGGAGTCTCAGAGATCACGGTCCGCCGCGATCTCAACGATCTGCATGACGCCGGACTCCTCACGCGCGTGCACGGGGGCGCCGTTCGCAAGGGATCAGAGCGCCTGGGCGAGTCCGCGCCCCGCGCGATCGGGATCATCATCCCGAGCCGACTGCACTATTTCAGCGACGTGCTTCTCGGCGCAGAGTCGGCAGCGCGCGGACTCGGGGTGCGGCTCGTTCTCGGCGTGTCCGGCACTCAGGACCTCGAGCCCGATCAGATCGCGAGGATGGAGAGCCTAGGCGTCGACGGACTTCTCATGACCACCGCCGCGAGCGACTACGAGCCCGAGCGGGTTGCCTCCTGGCTCGCGGATGTCCGGCTGCCCACCGTCCTCGTCGAGCGCTCCTTCGGGTACCCGGCCATTTCCCGCGAGTTTGACTACGTGCGGACCGATCACCCGTACGGCGCCGCGATCGCCTTCCGTCATCTTCACGGTCTCGGGCACCGGAAGTTCGCAGCCGGTTTGCTGACCACACCCACTTGCCAGTGGCTTGAGCTCGGGTGCCGGCGAGCGGAGGCGGAGCTCGGGCTCGAGGACCCCGTGGACGTCGTGCGTATCCAGCAGGTCCCGTCGGAAGACTATTCGGAGGTCCTCGAGGAGTTCTTGGAGCGAGGGCTCGCTCGCGGAGTGCGCGGCTATTTCCTTCACAACGACACCCTTGCTGCGATGTTCGTGGACGTGGCGACGCGGCGCGGGATTCGGGTGCCCCAAGACATTGCGGTGATCGCCTACGACGATGTGACCGCGGGCTTCGCCGCGGTGCCTCTCACGGCCGTCGCCCCTCCCAAGAAGCATCTCGGTGCCGCCGCCCTGGCTCAGCTCATGCGCCGGCTCACGGGCGCACGCGACGAGCCCGTGTCTCATCAGGCATTCCTGCCGAGCCTCACGGTGCGTGACTCGTGCGGTGTGGAGATCGGAGTCGTGATCGAAAATGATCGAGCAATCAAATAATGCTTGAATGCTCATGGATCGTCTCCTATGGTGATGGAAACCGCTATCCCAGTGGCGTGCATCACGGTCGAAGGAGACGCACATGCGCAAACAGAAGTTCACAACTGCCGCACTCGCGGCGGGCATCGTTCTGACCCTCGGCGCCTGCGGTTCCCAAGGCGCAAGCAAGGCATCAAGCGACAACCTCGACCCAGCGACCGCTTCCGGGACCCTCCGGGTCATGATTCCCACGTACCCGGTGTCGAACGCTGGCAAGGACGCGTTCCAGAAGGTCATCGACGAATTCCACAAGACCTGGCCGAAGATGAGCATCGAGCCAGACTTCGTGACGTACAACAACATGAACGAGAAGATCTCGACGTCGATCGCGAGTGGCTCGGGCTATGACGTCCTCGTGACCGGTGTTGGCTGGATACAGCCGTTCGCGGCCAAGGGCGTCTTCAAGGACCTCGGAACGGTTGGAGTGACGAAGCAGACCGTCAGCGACGGCACCGTCGACGCCCTCGTCCCGGCGGTCACCTACGAGGACAAGGTGTACGGCTACCCTCTCGTCGCCGATGCCCGCGTCGTGGCGCTTCGCAAGAGCGCGTTTGTTGAGGCTGGCCTTGATCCGTCCAAGCCCCCGCAGAGTATGGCCGAACTCAAGGCGGATGCGGAGAAGCTGACGAAACGGGACGCCGGTGGCGCGATCACGCGCCCGGGCTTCGATTTCTACGCAAAGCCCGGTGCCTATCGCCAGGCCTTCACATGGTTCCTCGCCTCGACGGGCACTCCGCTCTACACGTCCGACGGCAAGCCGAGCTTCGCCGATGATCAAGGCGTCCAGACGATCAACTGGATGAAGAGCATGGTCAACAACGTCGAGGACTTCGGGAAGCAGAACGCTGCCGGCCAACCGCTGGTCTACACGGGCGAAGCCGCGATGGGCTTCACCACGGCCTCGGTGGACTGCAGCGACAAGGGGGTGGGCCAGAAGAACTGCGACGACATGGAGTACTTCCTGCTCGACAACGGCTCGCCGGCGGAATTCGTTGGCGGCGACATTGCCTCAATTGGCAGCAAGACCAAGTACTCGAAAGCCGCATGGGACTTCATCAAGGCGCTCACCACGCCGGAAGCGGGCCAAGCCCAGGCCGCACTCAACAACAAGATTCCTGCTTCTAAAGCGGCCGCCAACAGCACTGCCGTTCAGGCGAATCCGCTGAGCAAGTTCGTCACAGCGAACCTCTCTCATGCTGTCTACGAGGGCGGCGCGAAGAACTGGCTCGAAGTCCGCAATTCCTTCAACACCGCCCTCGACGAGGCCATTCTTGGCAAGCGGCCGGCAAAGGAAGTCCTGGATGCCTTGGCGGCGCAGTCGAAATGACCCGCGTCATGACGACAGCGGCGATTGGGAATGGATCGGAGTCGACAATTACGTCGAGCTATTCCACGACGCGGCCTTCCTCAAGGCGTTCACCAACACCGTGGTCTATGCCGTGGTGGTCGTTCCCATAGCGATGGCACTCGCGCTCACGGTTGCGCTTGGGCTCAACCAGAAGGTCCGCGGACTCGCGATCTTTCGCACAGCCTTCTACATTCCAACTGTCACGGCGACGGTGGCCGTGGCCACGGTCTGGCTGTGGATCTACAACCCGGGATCGGGGCTCGCGAACGGATTTCTGAGCCTGTTTGGATTCGGTCGGTCGCAGTGGCTCACGAGCCCCGATATGGCCTTGCCCTCGATCATTACGGTCGGAATCTGGCAGGGACTCGGGGCAAAGATGATCATCTATTTGGCGGCGCTTCAGGGGGTCTCCACCGAACTCGTCGAGGCGGCCACCCTCGACGGCGCCAACCGGTGGCAGGTTTTCCGTCACGTGACGTGGCCATCCATTGCACCAGCCCAGTTCTTCGTCCTCATCACGTCGATCGTCGGCACTTTCCAGGTGTATGACCTCGTCTACGTCATGACGCAGGGCGGCCCGGGCGGAGCAACGAACGTCCTCGTGTTCGATATCTATCAGCATGCGTTCCAAGGCCTCCGCCTCGGCTACGCGTCCGCAGAAACGGTAATCATGATCCTGCTCATCAGTGCATTCATTGCGCTCGGTGCCAAACTTCAGGGGGCTGGAAAGAAATGACGGACCTCCACACCGCACGCATTTCGGCGAGCCGATCGGGGAACGCGCGGCGTGTCCCTCTGGGGCGCATATTCCTCTACCTCGCGCTCACAGCTGGGGCAATCGTGATGATCGCACCGTTTGTTTGGATGCTCATGACCGCGCTCAAGACGAATGCCGAGGTCAGCACGTTCAGCTGGCTCCCCAAGGAATTTCATTGGGAGAACTTCGTCGAGGCCATGAACGTCGCGCCGTTCCTGCAATACATGAGGAACAGCCTGTTCATCGCGGTCGGCGAGACAGTCGTCACCGTTGCCCTGTCCACGATGGCCGGCTACGCGCTGGCCAAGCTGCCCCTTCGAGGGAGCCGGACGCTCTTGAACTACTTCATCGTGCTGCTCATGGTGCCGTTCCAGATCATTCTTGTTCCCTTGTTCCTCATCGTGAAAAGCGTCCCGCTCTTCGGTGGCAACGATCTGTTCGGCGCGGGCGGAACGGGGTGGCTTGATTCGTGGTGGGGTCTCATCATCCCCCTTGCCGCAGGTCCCATGTATACGTTCCTTGCGCGGCAGTTCTATGTGTCGCTTCCGGCCGAACTTGCCGACGCCGCGCGCGTTGATGGGGTCGGCGAATTCGGAATCTTCTTCCGGATCATGACGCCCCTCATCAAGCCCGCGCTGATCACGATGATCGTCTTCCAAGTCGAAGCGGCCTGGAATGCCTTCTTGTGGCCGCTCATGATCACCAGCTCGGATGAATTGAGGCCGCTCCAGCTTGGTCTTGCGGTGTTCTCACAGAACCCCGCGAGCATCCAGTGGCCCTATCTCATGGCCGGGACGGCGCTCGCTGCGCTTCCGATGATCGTGCTTTTCGTCGTGGCCCAGCGGCAGTTTGTCCAGGGCATGGCTAATACAGGGCTCAAGGGGTAGAAAATGCGAACAATCGTTGCACCCGCGCGCCCGCGGGTGGCATTCTCCATGCGCTCCGCAGCCCTTCGTGATCGCCTTTTCGACCCGGCGGCGAGGGAAAGGCTCGAGGCGATCGCCGACGTCGTAAGCGATGACGTTCTCACCGAATTTGATTCGCAGGCCGCTCGGATGGTCCTCGGGCGGACGACGGCGCTCATCACCGGGTGGGGGTGTCCCTACCTTGGAGGTGAGGTGCTCGATGTGGCGAAGGGGCTGCGGCTCATCGCGCACGCAGCGGGGAGCGTCAAAGGCCACGTGGGGGAGGCGGCCTGGGATCGCGGCGTCATCGTGACGACGGCAGCCCAGGCGAACGCGGTTCCCGTGGCCGAATACACGCTCGCGGCGATCCTCCTTTCGGGGAAGGATGCGTTCGAGGAGCGCGCTCAGCTTCGGCTTGGCCGTTCTCGGTACAGGAGACCCGGGTCCGGTGCGACCAACGGGAACTACGGCACGACGGTGGGCGTTATCGGCGCTTCGCGGGTAGGGCGGCTTGTGCTTGAACGATTGAAGGCGTTCGATTTCCGGGTGCTTCTTGCCGATCCGACCCTGCGCCCGTCGGACGCCGTGGCCCTCGGCGCTGAGCTTGTGCCGCTCGAGGAACTGCTCTCCGAAAGCCGAATCGTCTCGCTCCACGCCCCCATCCTGCCTACGACAGTGGGGATGATCGGCGCGACCGAGCTTTCACTGATGCGCGACGGGGCGACTTTCATCAATACCGCGCGGGGCGTCCTCGTGGACCATCGCGCGCTTCGAGCAGAGCTGCGCTCGGGCCGCCTCCGCGCCATCCTGGACGTCACGGATCCGGAGCCGCTCGCGGACAGCGACGTGCTGTACGAGCTCGACAATGTCGTCCTCACCCCGCATATCGCTGGGTCGATGGGCAACGAGCTAGCCCGCATGGGTGATCTCGCGGTCGCCGAGGTGGAGCGACTTGCCGCCGGCATGGCGCCCGCCTACGCGATTAGCCGCGAGACTCTTGCGGTGATGGCATGACGGGGGTGGGCACGACGAGGTCGTTGGCCTTCTCGCCAGGCCTTGTTTCGGTGACGTTCCGGGCGTTGGACATCGAGCGCATCGCAATGCTCGCCCGCATGGCCCGACTGGCGTCGATCACCTGGGCTGGGGAAGCACACGTGCCGCCCGGAGACGATGCGAGTGCCCTGGAGGCGAAGCGTCTAACCGGGGGCGCGGGGCTGGAGGTGGAGGCGTACGGGTCGTACTGGCGGGCCGGTACAGCCAGTTTCGGGCCAGTGCTGTGGGCTGCGATTCTGCTCGGGGCGTCGAGGATCCGGGTCTGGGCCGGGCAAACAGGGTCCCGCGAGACGAGCGGCGCGGAGCGGAGAGCTGTGGCGCATAGGATCGCCTCCGCAGCGGATCGTGCCGCGGCCGAGGGGATCAGCATCCATCTCGAGTTCCATCGGAATACGCTCACGGATACCGCCGAATCGGCCCATGGCCTGCTCGAAGAGATTGACGCACTCCGCACGGTGGCCCAGCCCCGCGTCATGACATATTGGCAACCGCGCCCCGGGATCTCGGCGGATTCGGCGCGGGCCGAGGTCGCGATGCTGGCGGATCGGATCAGCGCGTTCCACGTGTTCTCGTGGGAGGCAGACGGCACGAGCCTGCCGCTCGCGCAGCATCGCGAGCAGTGGATCGGATGGCTCGAACAGTTTCGCGAACTTGCCGAGACCGCAGGGAACGGCGGGCGTCACGAGCTCCAGCTTGAATTTGTTCGGAACGCATCGGTTGAGGCCTTCCAAGAAGACGCCGACGAGCTCCACACGTGGGTGGCGGAGCTCGGCGCGGTCGAATAGGGCCCGGGGACGGAGAGTTCGCCGGGATATGTCCCGTCCTAAGCCGCGTTTGGGCGGGACCATTCCGGGGGAGATGGCCCCTGCCCCTACCCGCGGCGGGCCAGAATGCTGACGCTTGAAACGCCGTACTTGGACGTCGCCTTCTGGGCCTGCCGGGAGAGGAACTGGTACGCCTCGTTCGGGCGCACCGCCTCGATGCGGAAGCCCGCTCCCTCGATGATGGCCAGGAACTGGTCTCGCTGCATTGCCCCGCCGATGCACGCGGCCCACAGGGAGGCGTCGCACGTGATCGAGGTGGGCATCTCCGTGTCGGCGACGATGTCCGCGATGGCGAGACGGCCGCCGGGGCGGACCGCCCGGGCGGCCGCGGCAAACGCGCGGGCCTTGTCCGGTACCAGATTGATGACGCCGTTCGAGATGACGCAGTCGATCGCGCCGTCGTCCACGGCGCGTTCCTCCAAGTGGCCCTCGCGGAACTCGACGTTGGCAAAGCCTTCCGCGAGGCGCCGCGCCTTCGCGATCTGGGCGGCGGTGATGTCGACGCCGATCACGGACCCTTCACGGCCGACCGCGACCGAGGCGAGGAACGTGTCCATGCCCGAGCCGCTGCCCAGGTCGAGCACTCGCTCGCCCGGTTGGAGAGCGGCGAGGTCATGGAAGTAGCCGACGCCCGCGAACGACTCGACGGCCTCGGTCGGCACGCGGTCCAGATCGCCCGACGGGTAGCCCAGACGCTCGGCGAGGTTTCTGCCGGTCTCGAAATGGAAATCCTGCTGCGGAAAATTGGCAACCAACTCGTAGATCGACTTGACCCGAGCCTCGAGGTCAACGGTGTCGAGCTGATCTGGGGTGGAGTCCATGGATCCTCCTTGAGCATCCTCAGTCCGCCAAGGTCCCTCCCCGCACATATTCGACCACCGGGAGGCCATGAAGTCACGCGGCCGCACAGTCGAGGGCGCCAATGCGGCGCTCGCCGCTACTTCGGCGGGAGCGAGCTCGCGTAGAGAACGCCGACCTGAACCCAGCGCTCGAGCTCGTCGTCGGAGGCGATCGCAGTGTCCGCGATGCGGAGCCAGCCGTCCATGGCGCGCCCCTGCATGACGGCGCGTTCGACCCCGGGGTTAGAGCAGAGATCGTCGCTCGCCGACGGATCGGCCCGGAGGAGCATGCCGCCCTGGCCGCTCGCGCTCACGGCCATGTTCCCGCCGATCAGGAACGCGAGACCGCCGAACATCTTCTTCTCCGTGAAGTCGGCCTTCCCCACGAGGACGTCGCGGATGCGGTCGGCAAGCTCAGTGTCGTAGGCCACGCGTTCATCGTCCCAGCGCCCGCCCGCCGCCGCAATCGTCGGCCGCCCTGAGCGCGGGGGCTAGGGGCGTTCCGTTCACAGGGGCGGCGTCCGTAGGGAGCGGACGCCGGCGCCACTGAGCTTGGGCTTGATCGGCACCTAGACCTGCGGGTTCGCCACGGAGACGCGGCGGGCGTGTCATTGACTTGTCCCCGGAATGCGCGGCCGGGCATGCTGCTCACGGCCTAGTGATCGAACGCCAGGGGGAACACGTGAATTGGGTTGACATCTTTCAAGTGCTGGGGAGCCTCGCGACGACGCTCGCACTCATCTACGTCGCTAAATCCGCGGCGCACGCCAAGAAGACGGCCGAGGCCGCGGAGGAGCAGCTGAGCGTTGAGCGGATGCGGGATGACGTGCGGCGTCAGGAACGGGCGAGGGCGCAAGCGCATCAGATCAGCATCTGGCCGGCGATCCTGCACCGGGACGGCGTGGACCGCTGGGGAGTGGCGGTGGCGAACTCGTCCGGCGATCCGATCTACGACCTCGACATCCAGCGGCCACTGTCCCGTTCGCGGAACAACAAGGTGCCGATCCCGAGGCTAGACCTGAGGATGACCATCCTCCCGCCCGGCATCTACTTCTGCGAGCCGGAGGCGATCCCCGTGCCGGCAGCGCAGGACCAGCTCGAGCCGATCTTCAAGAACTCCGACTACTGCGCCGAACTGACGTTCCGAGACAGTTCGTCGGCCCTGTGGCACCGGGCCCGGGACGGCCAGCTTGCCGCAGTCGCGGCCGCGACTGCTTAGGCACATACGTTTTCCGCTGCCACATTCTGAGCACGAGGACATGATGATGACGGGCAATTTCGTGGTGACGTAAATAATGTGGGTCTTGTCCGCGAACTGGGGCGGGCCTTACAGTGACTCTGTCGCTGGCGTCAGGCGGGATTTCGGGGCTTCTGACGCCGTCGCTCGCACCTGTTGGGGGATCTACGTGAGGTCTACTCTCGCGGTTTTCTGTTCCCATTTTCGGGACGTCTCTGTCATTCCGCTCGGCCTGGTGCCCGTTTTCTGCGGAATGCTTGCGGCTCGGCTCGGTGCGGCGAAGCGGCGTCAATCCGAGAAGGGGGAACTTCCGTGCGCAATGAATCAGGCGAACCCAGCGATCCGGCGAATCCGAGGCGGGAATGGCCACCCGCCGAGTACGGTGCGATGCTCCATTTAGGCCAGAGGATGCCCGATGGGTATCCGGAACTTGCCGATCCGCACCGACCGAAACCGGGGCTCGACCTCAGCCTGGCAAGTCCCGGGCGCGGGGCGGTGCTCGCGCTTCTGGCGGTTCCCGCCGGGGTCGTGCTCTGGATGGCGCTGTGGAGCGTCGGCTGGATGAGCTCCTTGACGGCGTTTATCGCGGCCGTCCTGGCCGCGAAACTGTATGTTCTCGGCGCTGGCCGGATCACGACTGCGGGGGCGGCCGTCGTCGC
This sequence comes from Sinomonas sp. G460-2, assembly GCF_047759905.1. NCBI lineage: Bacteria > Bacillati > Actinomycetota > Actinomycetes > Micrococcales > Micrococcaceae > Sinomonas > Sinomonas sp. G460-2. Next base: position 16,475 of record NZ_JBKZWT010000046.1, read on the forward strand.
CGTCGTCTGCGCGGCGACTATCCTGCTCGGGTTCGTGGGCGGGGTCTGGCTCGATGCCGCCCGGATTCTGGGTGGAAACCCGGCCATGTGGGTTTTCAAGGCCGATCCGTGGCGGCTCATGGCCTACAACACGATGCACAATTCGAATTTTTACAGCGTGATCTCCAAAGACTTCCTCATGGCTCTCCTGTTCGGGGCCCTGGGGTGTTTCTTCACGCTGCGCCGGCTGTTCCAGGAGGCGAAAGGGCCTCGGTAGACGGTGCGGCGTCATTGGGGACTCGGGTTGGCTTACCCATTCGCGACGATCGATGTGAAGGCCGCGCCCAGAGAATCGGCGACGGTCTCCGGCTGCCCGAGGTAGCCATTCACCATCGCGCCGTCTCGCAGAATCATGAGCTGCTTGGCCGTGGACTCGACATCGGACACCTCGGCCTCCGCAGCGACGGCTGCGAATTGGTCGAGGGTCCAGCTGCGGTGCGTGTCGACCGTGGCGCGGACGGGGTCGTCGGGGTCGGAGAACTCAGCCGCTGCGTTGATGAACGGGCATCCGCGGAATCCGGGGCTGCAGCTCGCAGACCCGATCCCCGTCGCGAGGGCGCGTAGCGATTCAATGGGATCGCCGTTGCTGCGCGCGTTCTTCATCCAGTCGCGCTCCGCGGCGGCCTGCTTTTCCAAGTAGGCGACTACGAGGTCGCTCTTGCTGCGGAAATGCCGGTAGAAGGTGACTTTGGTGATGCCGACCTGTTCGATGATTCGGTCGGCGCTCGTAGCGCGGATGCCCTGGGCGTAGTACCGCGCGTCGTGTTCTCCGATCCGGAGGTCGCCAGCGTCGGCCTCACGGAGTCCCGCGCCCGCGAGCGCGGGCTCACCATCCGCGCTGTCGAATACGACTTGGGCTGGGTCGCCGGGGCCAAGCTGCACGCGGACGGGTACCGGTCGCGCAAAGCTCGTCGTCGACGAGGACCGCGGCGTGATCGTCGGCGCGACCTTCATCGGGCAGGACGTCGCTGAGCTACTGCACTCCGCCGCGATCGCGATCGTCGGGGAGGTCACGATCGACCGGCTCTGGCACGCCGTTCCCGCGTACCCGACCATCAGCGAGATCTGGCTGCGGCTCCTCGAGAACTACGGACGCAGCGCCTGACGACCGAGAGCGGTCCTGCAGCCGTCCAACAGCAGGGAAGGGGGCCCCGAGCGTTCGCCGCTCGGGGCCTTCGAGCGCGGAGCTGTGACGGAAACAGCTAGCCCGAACGCCAGTCCCTCGAACTACTCCCTGCATGCCGGATCCGTGGCCTTGGCAGGTTCGGGCTCGAGATCCCGATTCGAGATCTTCACCTTGGTGCGGGACCTCAAGGGGATCCAAGCCTTGGGGAATGGCGCCGGGCGGCCTGCCGGGCGGTGCGGCACCCTGCTGCTATCGCGGGGCGCGTTGGTCTTCGCGATGCTTTCCATGAGCAGCGCGATCGTCTGGATCTCGTATACGGCGGAGGCCTCATTGGCGATCATCATGTGGATCGGTTCGGTGGTGCGTTCGGGCCCGATTCCGCCCCGGAGGCCTCTTGTGGCTTCGGAGCAGTTGTCGATGCCTTGGCAGCCGAAGGTTCCCGCACGGTCGGCGTTCACCGGCCTTGCCTTCGCTGGGTGGTTCACTTCCCCGCGCCTGCCGCGATGCCGGCGACGACGTACCGCTGAAGTGTGAGGAAGACGATGAAGAGCGGTAGCACGCCGAGGACAAGGGTTGGGAGCAGCTGTTCTGGGCTCATGGTGTGCGTACCGATTGTCGCGTAGACGGCGAGCGTCACGGTCTGCTTCGAGTCCGAGGAGAGGAGCACGAGGGGGAGGATGAGGTCGTTCCAGACCTGGAGGATGACAAAGATCGCGAGGGTCGCCGTCGCCGGTCGCAGCAGCGGGAATACGATACGCCAGTACGTGCGCAGGAGGCCGGCGCCGTCGACAGCGGCCGCCTCTTCCAGCTCCGGAGGCACGGTGCGGAGGAAGCCGGCGAAGAAGAACACGGCGAACGGCATGAGGGTGGCTGTGTAGGCGAGGACGATCCCGACGAAGCTGTCGAGCAGATGCAGTTTCTGCATGACGTCGTACAGCGGAGTGAGCACCACGAAGATCGGAATGGTGAGGCCCGAGACAAAGATCTGGTAGACCGTTCGGGTCCAACGCCGGGTGTGCCGGACGATCGCCCATGCGGCGAGCGATGCCGCCAGCACCGTGAGGACAGCCGTGGCTAGCGTGATGATCAGTGTGTTGCCGACGCTGCGCAGGTAGTGCATGTCCTGGAATGCCGTCACGTAGTTCTGGAAGTCAGGCGGCGCCGGGAGCGCGAACGGATTCTCTGGTGCTGCGGACCCGTGGTGGAGCGACACGACGACGAGAACCCAGATGGGGGTGAGGACGACGGCGGTGAACGCAAGCAGGATGACGGAGGCGACGACTCTGGAGACCCGCGTGCGGAGTCGCCGGGTTCGGATGTGGGGCCTCGCGTCCTGCCTCACGGTGTCGGTTCGGCTGATGAGTGCGGTCATGTGAGATCGGCCTCCCGTCGGCGCAGCAGGGTCGCCTGCGTGACCCCCACGATGATCGTGAGGAGCAGCAACCCGACCGCGAGCGTCGTGCCGTAAGCGAACTGGTAGTTCGCGAAGCTGTTGTTGTAGATGACCAGGCTCAGGGTCTGCGTGGCGTCTTCGGGGGCGCCCTGCGTCATGATGAACGGCAGGTCGAACACGCGCAGCGACCCGATGACGCTGAGCGTGATGTTGATGGTGAACGACGGCGCAAGGAGGCGCCAGTCGATGCTCCAGAACCGCCGCCAGCCGGTCGCGCCGTCGAGGTTGGCCGCTTCGATCAGTGCGGGATCGATCGCCATGTAGTTGGCGAGGTAGATCGTCGCGGTGTACCCGAGGAACATCCAGATGTAGATTGCGGCGATCGACATGAGAGCCGTGTGCGGGTCGCCGAGCCAGACCGGTTCGAGCGAGTGGAGGCCGAGCGCGTCCATGACGTCGTTCAGCGGACCGCCAAGCGGCGAGTAGATGTAGGACCACAGGTAGCCGACCGCGACGAAGGCCATCATGGCCGGCAGGAGAAGTCCGGCGCGCACTACGTTCCGCACGCGCTCCAGTTTGAAGAGCCAGAATGCGACGAACAGCGCCAACGCGTTCTGCGCGACGACCACGACGACGGTGTAGACGATGGTGTTGGCGAGTGCGTGCACTACCGTCGGGTCGGAAATTGCCAGCAGGTAGTTCTTCGGGCCGACGAAGTGACCTCCGCTCGGCCCGATCGCGTCGGTGAAACTCAGCTGCACGCCGCGGATCAGCGGGTAGATCACGAACACGGCAAAGATGAGGGCTGCCGGCGCGATGAGGACCATCGCGGATCGGCCACGGATTTGCATGGGATCGGCCTTTCGGACTTGAACT
>NZ_JBKZWT010000460.1:0-2167 GCF_047759905.1 Sinomonas sp. G460-2
CCGGCTGCTCCTCGTGGCCGGGGTGCTCGGCCTGCTCACGGTCGGCGACGGCTTCCTGTATCTCGTGCTGCAGTCCCGGACGGCCTTCGCGGCGGAATGGTTCCCGCTGCTCTACGTCGGGACCAACGTGGCCTATCTGCTCCTGGCTATCCCGATGGGTCGGCTCGCCGACAGGTGGGGGAGGACCCGCGTCTTCCTCGCCGGGCACGGCGCGCTGCTCGCCGCCTATGTCTGCGCCGTCCTGCCCTGGGCGGGGCTGCCGGCCACGGTGGGAACGCTCGTGCTCCTGGGCGTCTTCTACGCCGCCACGGACGGGGTGCTCGCCGCCCTCGCCGGCCTGCTCTCGCCGCATCAGTCCGCGGCGAGCGGCATCGCCGCCGCCCAGACGGTCGTCGCCGTCGCCCGCCTCATCGCCTCGACGGGCTTCGGCCTGCTCTGGTACGCGATCGGCAGTCAGGCGGCCCTGTGGCTCGTCGCCGCCGGGCTCGCGCTCGCCCTGCCGTTCGCGGTCATGCTGCTTCGGACGGCCCAGAAGGTCACCGCGTGACCACCAGGACCCGGAGCATCGTGCTCCTCGTGGTGATCCTCCTGGCCCTCGGCGGGGCGGGCGGCTACGGGGTCTGGGCGTATGCCCGGTACCAGGAGCAGTCGCGCGCCCCGTCCGAGGTCCCGGTCGCCTCCGCGGCGCCGGCGGGCCCGGTGATCTTCTTCCGCAACACGGCCTCCGGGCAGGGCCAGGGCATGGTGGCCACTGTCCCCGCGAGCAGCCCCCACGGATCGCGGACCCTGACCGCCCAGGCCTGTGACCGCATCGATGTCGCGGCGGGCCGGCGAATCTGCCTGCACGCCCAGATCGGCCTCGTCAACAGCACGGACGAGGAAATCCTGGACGCTGACTGGCATCTGCTGCGCACCCGGACTCTCGCCGGGGCGCCCAGCCGGGCGCGGCTTTCCTTCGACGGAACCCTGGCCGCCTCCACCGTGTTCGTCACGGGCCACGCCTACTCGAGCTCGTTCTCGACCGCGACGGAGATCTCCGCCACCGACGGCTCGAGCCTCGGAAACCTCGAGAACTTCGCCATCGACGTCCCCGGCACCACGTTGGCCCCCCAGGAACGCAACGTGTGGGGCGTGACGTTCGCCAAGGACGGGGACACGTTCTACGCGACCGTTGGCTCCTCCGATCGGAACTGGCTCGTTCGCGGCAGCATCAAGCAGCGGACGCTCACCGCCATCCACTCCGGGGTCGAATGCCCGTCACTCTCGCCCGATGGCACCCGGATCGCCTTCAAGATCAAGTCGCCCGACCCGAATCAGCCCCTCGTCAGGCTCCTCGCCGTCCTGGACCTCACGACCGATCGGGTCACGCGCCTCGCGGAGGCCCGCAACGTCGACGACCAGGCCGAGTGGCTCGACGATTCGACCATCCTCTACGGGCTGGCCCGCGGCGCCCCGATAGGAGACAGCGACGTCTGGTCCCTCCCCGCGGACGGCACCGGGGTGCCCTCACTGTTCATCGAGCACGCGTGGTCCCCGGCCGTCGTCATCCAGTAGTTCGGCCCGGGGCCGGAAAACTGGGCGGGAAAACTGGTCGGGAAAACTGGCCGGGCGGGAAGCGCGGATCGCGCCATTTCCGCAAGCGCTTGCGGTACCGATTCGGTTCTCGTTAGGCTCGTCACATGTCCGTTTCGGTCCAGAGTGTCGCCGAGCGCGCCGGAGTCTCGATTTCGACCGTTTCCCGCGCCCTCCGCGGCGTCGCGGGGATCTCGGAGGCGACCCGCAAGCGCGTGCGAGATGCCGCCGATGAACTCGGCTACGTGACCTCGCCGAGCGCCTCCCGCCTCGCGACGGGCCGCACGAGCACAGTCGCCATCATCGTCCCGCTCCTCGCAAAGTGGTTCTTCGCCGAGGTGATCGCCTCGGCGGGGCGGGTCCTGAACCGCGAGGGCTACGACGTCCTCCTCACGGAGCTGCCCACCACCCAGGCGCGGGCGGAGTTCTTCACCGCGCCGCGCCTGCACGGGCGCTCCGACGGCGCCCTCGTCGTCGCCCTCCAGCTTGAGCCCGGTGAGCTCGCGGCGCTCGAGGCTCAGGGCCAGGCGGTCGCGCTCGTCGGCTCCGAGCGCGGAGGGACGTCCTCGGTCCGCGTCGATGACCGGGGCGGCGG
>NZ_JBKZWT010000461.1:0-2162 GCF_047759905.1 Sinomonas sp. G460-2
AGCCCTCGCCCGAGCGGTTCAGCCGGGAGAGCCAGGGCCGGCTCGTGGAGGCGGAGATGCTCGTCCAGTCGTTCCGCGACGACGTGCGGGTCGAGCTGCGGTCGCACGCGGCCCGCGACGCCGTCACCGAGGTCACGCTCGAGACGCTCCGGACGGTCCTCGATCAGGCGCGCATCGCGGTGCGCAATTCGCTCCGGGGCTGAGCCCGAGTTCGGGAAACGGGCCCCAGCGCCCTGGTGCGGGGAGGGGGGGCCGCGGCGCCTGTCGGTTTGGGCGCGGCGCCGCACGTGTGGGAGGATGGTAGGCGGCCTTCTGGGCCTAAACGTTGTCGAGTCCAAGGAGGCCCCTATGAGCAAGCGTGCACGCAAGCGCCGTGACCGCAAGAAGAGCGGCGCGAACCACGGTCGGCGCCCCAACGCCTGAGGCGCCTCACCGGAGGCCTGTGCGGCCTTCCCGTGGTGCGGAAAGGGCCCGGAGCTGTGAGCTCCGGGCCCTTTTGCGTTCCCGTTTTCGCGCAGGCTGGGGGGTCTCAGGCTGCGTGGTCTCAGGCTGCGGGGTCTCAGACCTCAGCAGCCGCTGAGCGAACCGAGTGGATCTTCTCGAGGATGCTGAGCTTGAGCGCCGCTGGGGCCTGCTCGGCGCAGCTGCGCTTCATCGCGCTGCGGATCATGCACTCAAGGTTGTGCTCTTCGCGGCACTCGGCGCAGGATTCGAGGTGGCCGCGGATCTCCGCGACGTCGGCCGCGGGCAGCGCACCGTCGAGGTACTCGTAAAGACGCTCAAGCCGCGATTCGTCGCAATCGCCGAGGCCCTGACAGTTGCCCATTATTCCTTCTCCTGCTTGCTCGAGTCCGCTTCGGCGCCCGCGCCCGAATTCACGGACACCCGCGCGCCCGCGAAGCCGCGTTCCGCGGCATAGTCTGCCAGTCGATCCCGGAGGAGCTTCCTCCCCCGGTGGAGCCGCGACATCACGGTGCCGATCGGCGTGCCCATGATCTCCGAGATCTCCTTGTACGCGAAGCCCTCGACGTCGGCGAAGTACACCGCGAGCCTGAACTCCTCGGGGATAGCCTGCAGGGCGTCCTTGACGTCGGAGTCCGGCAGGTGGTCCAGCGCCTCCACCTCGGCCGAACGCAGCCCGGTCGAGGAATGCGACTCGGCGCGTGCCAACTGCCAGTCCTCGACCGTGTCGGTGTTGGCTTGTTGAGGCTCGCGCTGGCGCTTGCGGTACAGGTTGATGTACGTGTTCGTGAGGATCCGGTACAGCCACGCCTTGAGGTTCGTGCCGGGCTTGTACTGGTGGAACGCTGCAAAGGCCTTCGCGTAGGCCTCTTGGACGAGGTCCTCGGCGTCCGCGGGATTGCGGGCCATGCGCATCGCTGCCGAATACAGCTGGTCTACGTACTGCATGGCGTCGCGCTCGAAACGCTCGCGGCGCGCCTCCGAACTCTCCGCGGCCAGATCCGTGCCGGTGGCCGAATCCGCCGCGGACTCGTCAGGCTCAAGGGAATCGACGGTGCTCATTGCGCTCCAGTCTAGTGGCGTGCCGGGACGCGGGCGGTCCAAGACGAGCACGGGATCTCCTCTCCAGACTCGGGGCTCAACGCACGTGCCAACGGCGAGGGAAGGGAAAATATTCCCCGAAAGTGCAAGACTGGACCCGCCGGAAATCCCACACCAGGAGGCCTCATGTCGGTAGTCCGATTCCTCGCTCGACCCCTGCTCGCGTCCTCGTTCATCGTCGCCGGAGCGGACAAGCTGAAGAACGCGGACGCGACGGCCGAGCAGCTCTCCCCCGTGCTGCGCCGCGCGGCCGATGCGCTTCCCATCCGTGTCGAAGAGAAGACGCTGGCCCGGGCGGTGGGCGCGACCCAGCTCGGCGCGGGCCTCCTGTTCGCGCTCGGCAAGGCCCCGCGCTTCTCCGCGTCCGTCCTCGCGATGACGACGGCGCTCAACACGTTCGTCGAATGGCGCACCGCGGACATTGGCTCGAAGGAGCTCCGCTCGGCCCGCCGCGCGCGGCTGCTCAAGAACCTCTCCCTCGTGGGCGGAGTCCTGCTTGCCTCGGTCGACACCGCAGGGCGCCCGAGCCTCGCGTGGCGGGCCCAGCAGATCGCGGCCGACGCCGCGAAGCAGGCCAAGGCGGCCAAGGCCGATGCCGC
>NZ_JBKZWT010000462.1:0-2127 GCF_047759905.1 Sinomonas sp. G460-2
TCGCGGGGCCGCGAGAGACCCGCTGCCGCGGCAAACCTCGCATCAGGAACGTCGTATAGAGTGAGCAACGTGTCGACCACGAAGCCAGTCAGGAAAGCCGTCATCCCTGTAGCCGGGCTGGGCACCCGGTTTTTGCCGGTGACGAAGGCCATGCCCAAGGAAATGCTCCCCGTCGTGGACAAGCCCGCCATCCAATACGTGGTCGAGGAAGCCGTCAGCGTGGGCCTCGTTGACATCCTCATGATCACGGGGCGTAACAAGCGCGCGCTCGAGGACCACTTCGACCGGGTTCCGTCGCTTGAGGCTGCATTGGAGCAGAAGGGCGACGAGAAGAAGCTCGCGGCGATCCAGGAGTCGAGCAACCTCGGCGACATCCACTACGTCCGCCAGGGCGACCCCAAGGGCCTCGGGCACGCGGTGCTGTGCGCGCAGCGGCACGTGGGCCAAGAGCCGTTCGCAGTGCTCCTCGGCGACGACCTCATCGACGAGCGGGACGAGCTCCTCGCCGAGATGATCCGCGTCCAGCAGGCCACGGGTGGTTCCGTCGTGGCGCTCATGGAGGTCCCGCGCGAGGCGATCTCGGCCTACGGATGCGCGGACGTGACGGCCGTGGACGGCGAGTCGTTCGTGCAGGTGCACGGCCTCGTCGAGAAGCCGGCGCCGGAGGACGCGCCGTCGAACCTCGCGATCATCGGCAGGTACGTCCTTCACCCTGCGGTGTTCGACGTGCTCAAGGAGACCGCGCCCGGCCGGGGCGGGGAGATCCAGCTGACCGACGCTCTCCAGACACTCGCAGCCCGCGACGGCGAGGGCGGCGGCGTGTACGGGGTCGTGTTCCGCGGCCGCCGCTACGACACCGGCGACAAGCTCAGCTACCTCAAGGCCGTGGTGACGCTCGCCTGCGGGCGCGAGGAATTCGGCGAAGACCTTCGCTCCTGGCTGCGCGAGTTCGTGGTCGACGGGGCGGGCGTGCCCACCGCGGGCGTCTGACGACCACAGGCGTCTGACGACCATGTGGGGGCCGGGCATCTGGCCGGTCTCGCTCGAGTCCGGTGACGTCGGCCTGCGTCCGATCCGGCAGTCCGACCGCCTTGAATGGATGGGGCTGCGGGCCCGGAACGCCGAATGGCTCGCCCCCTGGGAGGCCTCCAACCCTCAGCCGGGCGGGAGCCTTCCGACGTTCCGGCAGATGGTCCGCTCGCTCACGCAGCAGGCCCACGAAGGCTCGGCCCTCCCGTTCGTCATCACCCTCGCCGAACCCAACGCGCGCAAGCCGCCGATCGTGGGCCAGCTCACGGTGTCCTCGATCGTGTGGGGCTCTGCGCTCATGGCCACGCTCGGCTACTGGGTGGACCACGAGCACGCGGGCCACGGCATCGCCCCGACGGCGGTGGCCCTCGCGACGGACCACTGCTTCTTCTCACTCGGCCTGCACCGGATGGAGATCAACATCCGCCCCGAGAACAGCCCGAGCCTCCGCGTCGTCGAGAAGCTCGGCTTCCGCTACGAGGGGCTCCGGCCGCGCTACCTGCACATCGCGGGGGAGTGGGCCGACCACGAATCGTTCGCTCTCACGGCGGAGGAGGTTCCCGAGGGGCTCACGGCGCGCTGGCTCGCCTCGCGGGCGTAGTCTGGCGACACACCGGCCGTAATCCGGCCAGCTGAGCGGCTCGCCTCCTACGGTTTTGGTATGGACTTCACTCTCAGCAGCTCGGCGGTGCTCGGCGCGGCCGTGCTGCTGTGGCTCCTGTGGGTGGCTCCCTTCATGCTTCGTCGCCTGCGTCCGGCCGCCGAGGCGGGGGTTCTCCTCGCCGAGGCCGACGGCGGTGCCGAGCCTCCCGTCGCCTCGTCACCCTCACCTCGGGTCGATTCGGGCGGCGAGAGACCCGGGTCGCTTCGACCCCTCGCCCCGCCGCCCGCCAGCGAATCCCCCGAGGAGGGGAAGCCCGTGACCAACCGGACCGAAGCTCCAGCCGCCTTCCGTATTCGTTGGGGCCGCTGCGCCCTCGCGGGGATCGGACTCGGCGGGCTGCTCATCGCGGTCGTCGGCGGGGTGTTCGCCGGAATCGGCCTCGTGCTCGCGTGGCTCCCGGTCGGTGGGCTCGCGCTCACGGCGTCGAGCGTCGT
>NZ_JBKZWT010000463.1:0-2122 GCF_047759905.1 Sinomonas sp. G460-2
CTCAATTCCGGGGTTCCGGCCGCACAGGGCCTCTCCGTCGTCCCGAAGGACGCGAGCGGCATCGCCGCCCGAGCGGCGGGAGCGGGCGCCCTCGACGGTTCGGCCGCGGATGCGATCGCGCAGCTCGGAGTGCGGCCGGCCTCGCCCGACAGCCAGTGGGCGGCGTTCGTGACCGCCACGGGGAGCGCGTCGAAGACCGCCCAGCAGCAGGAAAACCTTACGGACGGCGCCGCGGCGAACGCCAAGCAGGCCCAAGCATCCGGCGCGTCGGTGAGCCTCGACGAGGAGAACACGAACCTCCTCGCGGCACAGCACGCGTATCAGGCGGCCGCGCGCGTCATGAACGCGATCGACCAGGCCCTCGACACCCTCATCCACCACACCGGAACGGTAGGACTCTGACATGCTCCGCGTGACCGACCAGACCATGACGATGTCTGCGCAGCGCAGCCTCGGCGCACGGCAGGCGCGCCTCGCCGCGGCCCAGGACACCGCGAGCTCCGGCGCACGCATCACGCGACCGTCAGACGACCCGGTCGGAACCGGCGACGCGCTCCGGGTTCGCGCACAGATCGCCGCGACCAGCCAGTACCAACGCAATATCAACGACGGCACTGGCTGGCTCACCACGCTCGACTCGACGCTCGGCACCGCGACTGGCCTCCTCCGCCAGGTCCGCGATCTCGCGATCCAGGGCAGCAACGGCTCGCTCAACCAGGACGCCAAGAACGCCCTCGCCCAGCAGGTGGACTCACTCCGCAAAGACCTGCTCTCGGCGGCGAACACGCGCTACCTGGGCCGCAACGTCTTTGCCGGCACGTCGGACGCGGCTGCTGCGTTCACCGACGGCGCGCCACCCACGTTCAACGGCGCGCCCGGCAACACGGTTCAGCGCCGCATCGGGCCCGACCAGACCGTCCAGGTCGATGCGGATGGCGCGGCGGTCTTCGGGTCCGGGCCAGCTTCGGTGTTCACTGTGCTGGACGGCATTTCGTCAGATCTGCGCAGCGGGCTGGACCCCTCAGCGCAGATCACGGCACTCGACAACGGGATGAAGGCGGTCATGAGCGGACGCGCGGACATCGGCAGCCGGCTCGCGCGGCTCCAGCGGGCCGGCCAAAGCACCGCGGCGGCGCAGACATCGCTCGAGGTCCAGCGCTCGGGCATCGAAGACATGGACCTCGGGAAGGCCGCGATCGACCTCCAGCTCCAGCAGACGGCCTATCAGGCCGCCCTCGCGGTCACCGCTAAGGTCCTCCAGCCGAGCCTCACGGACTTCCTCAAATGAGCGCCCTCACCTTCGCCGAGCCGCTCCCGGGACTCGCGCCGTACACGGACTACACGCTCGATGCGGTCGACGGCGCCGTGGGACTCTTCAGCCTCCGTCCCGCCGAGGCGCCCGAAGTCCGGCTCTTTGTGCTCGATGCGTCCGTCTACCTCCCGCAGTACGCGCCCGAGATCGCGGCACCATGCCGCGAGATCGGCCTCGGCTCGGCGCAGGACGCGCGCGTCCTCGTCGTCGCGACGCCGGGGGGCAACGGGACCACCGTGAACCTCATGGCTCCGGTCCTGGTCAACGAGTCGACGGGCCAGAGTGCGCAAGCCATCCTCGACGGTCAGGGCTGGCCGCTGCGGGCGTCGCTCTCTGCCTAACGGTCAGGCGGCTAATTGGTGTTAGGCGGCTAGTTGTTGCCCTGCGAGTTCTGCTGGCTCGCACTCGACTTGCCGGTCGACGTACCGCCCTGGCTTCCCTTCGAGGCGAGGCTCGGATCAAGCAGGCCGAGCCAGTGGTTCAACTCGTTCGAGAGCTGACCCTGCGAGTTCCCGCCCTGGCTCCCCGCCGTGCTCGTCTGGCCCGCCGCGCGGCCTTGCTGCCCGGACGCCTGACCGGCGCCACCGGTCGAACCCGGCCCAGCCGGGACGCTTACCGCCTGCCCGGCGGCTCCCCAAGCGTTGCCGTTCCCCTGCTCGCCCTGCTGCCCCTGGCTGTTTCCCTGCGAGGGCGATCCCACGCCCTGGCCTTGGTCGCCCGCCTGCGAACCCTGAGACTGCGAACCCTGAGACTGCGATCCCTGGTTCTGCACACCCTGGTTCTGCGAGCCTTGGTTCTGCGAGCCCTGAT
>NZ_JBKZWT010000464.1:0-2112 GCF_047759905.1 Sinomonas sp. G460-2
AACACCGGCACCGGCAAGTGAGGCCTGGGCGGCGCCAGCCGCCCGCCGCCCGCCACGTCCCGTCATCGCCCTCAACCGCATCCGCAAGGTCTACGGGCAGGGCGAGGCCGAGGTCCGCGCGCTCGACGGCGTCAGCCTCACCATTCAACGCGGCGAGTTCGTCGCGATCGTGGGCGCCTCGGGCTCCGGCAAGTCCACGATGATGAACATCATCGGCTGCCTCGACGCCCCGACCTCCGGCCGCTACTTCATGGACGGCATCGAGACGGGCGAGCTCGACGAGTTCCAGCTCGCCCAGATCCGCAACCGCAAGATCGGCTTCGTGTTCCAGAGTTTCAACCTCATCGCACGCACGCGCGCCGTCGAGAACGTCGCGATGCCGCTCGCGTACCGCAAGGTGCCCCGGCGCCAGCGGCACGCGCTCGCGCTCGAGGCGCTCGACGCCGTCGGCCTTTCGGCGCGCGCGGGGCACTTGCCCTCGCAGCTCTCCGGCGGGCAGCAGCAGCGCGTCGCGATCGCGCGGGCCCTCGTGACCGAGCCCGTGCTCCTCCTCGCGGACGAGCCGACGGGTGCGCTCGACACGCATTCGTCGGCGGAAATCCTCGACCTGTTCGAGTCGCTGCACGCGCGCGGCCGCACGATCGTCATGATCACGCACGAGCCCGAGGTCGCGGCGCGCGCCCAGCGCGTGGTGCGCATGCAGGACGGCCACGTCGTGTCGGACACCGCGCAGACCCCCGTGCACCACCTGTCCGGAGGCGCGCGATGATCACCGAGGCGGTCCGCTTCGCGCTCTCGGGCATCTCGGCGAACAAGATGCGCTCGGTCCTCACGACGCTCGGAATCGTGATCGGCATCAGCGCCGTCATCACACTGCTCGCCGTCGGCGCCGGGACGTCCAACATGATCAGGGACCAGATCGCCAAGCTCGGCACGAACGTCCTGACGGTGAACCGCGCCGTCTCGACGGGCGGCCGCTCGACCGGCGGGAGCGCGACGGGGGCCCGCACGCAGTCCACGAACCTGACGCTCGCGGACCAGCAGTCGCTCAACGACCCCGTGCTCGCGCCGGACATCGCGACGACCGCACCCGTGATCCAGGCGCAGTCGGTCACGGCGACGCTCGGCTCCTCGACCCACTCGGTCGCGTCCACGCTCGGCACCTCGCCCTCATACTTCGGGATCACGAACTTCACCGTCTCGGCGGGCCGGCTCCTCGACGACGGCGACTCCGGGCAGGCTGTCGTGGTGCTCGGCAACAGCGTAGCGATCGACCTCGCGAGCAACGTCTCGACCCTCGTGGGCCAGACCGTCTCCCTCAACGGCCAGAACTTCACGGTGGTCGGCGTGCTCGCATCCAAGGGCACGAGCGGGCTCAACGACCCCGACGACGTCGCGATGGTCCCGTACACCACGGCCCAGGACAAGTTCACGGGCTATTCGCCGAGCCTCTCCTCGATCCAGGTCCAGGCGAAGAGCGCGGACGTCATGACGCAGGCGCAGAATGAGATCCAGCAGATCCTCGACGCGCGGCACAACGTGACGAGCGCGAACCGCGACTACCAGGTCCGCAACCAGGCGCAGGTGCTCTCGACCGCGACGACGACCACCCAGACGCTCACGATCCTCCTCAGCGCCGTGGCCGGAATCAGCCTCCTCGTGGGAGGGATCGGCGTCATGAACATCATGCTCGTGACCGTCACCGAGCGGACGCGCGAGATCGGCATCCGCAAAGCGATCGGGGCCACGCGGGGGAACATCGTGATGCAGTTCCTCGTCGAGTCGCTCATCATCTCGATCCTCGGTGGGATCGTCGGAATCCTCATCGGATTCGGTGCCTCGAGCTTCACGATCGCCGGGATCCGACCCGAGGTCCAGTGGTGGACCGTGTGGCTGAGCGTGCTCGTCTCCGCCGGCATCGGGCTCGTGTTCGGCATTTACCCGGCCAACAAGGCCGCGAAGCTTCGCCCCATCGACGCCCTCCGTTACGAGTAGCCCCCACCATGAGAGAGCCGCACATGTCTGAGCGCACCTCCGAAAACGAGCGCACCGCCGAATTCGCCAGCGTCGAGAGCCCGACCGAATCGTTCGACGCCCCCGCTCCCGGCTGGG
>NZ_JBKZWT010000465.1:0-2110 GCF_047759905.1 Sinomonas sp. G460-2
GCCGTCGTTCCGCCCGGTCCACGGTTCACTCGGGGCGTCGACGGGCAGCGCGGTGCGGGTGGCGTCGTTCATGCCTCCAGCACATCGCACGGGACGCCGTCGGCGCCAGTGTCTGGCGGCAGGGATGTCCGGTCCCCCAGAAGGACCTGTGCCGTCCAGTACGCGTGCTGGACGGCCGGGCCTGTTGCCGAGGCTGCGATCCGCGGAATCGCGGGCGCCGCGAGCTGGCCGACCGCCCCGAACGCCGCCCGGTTCAGCGAAACGCGTACGCTCCGGCCCGCAGCCCCCTGCCTACTGCTGCACCTTCTCGAGCTTGAGCATTTCGGCGATGACGGTGTCGAGCTCGGTGTCCTGGAAGATCTTCTTCCAGTCGTCCTTGATGATGGTGCGCTTGCCGTACTGGATCGCGATCTCGCAGGCCTCGGAGAACGGGTTGGAGCCGCGGAGGGCGTTGGTGAGGGCGATCTGGGTGTGGCCGAAGAGCATGGCCTTGGCTGCGGCCTCGGGGACGCCGACGGTGTGGACGGTCTCGTGGAGGGCCTCGTTGAGGAGGGTTCCGATCATGCAGGCGACGGTCTCGACGAGGGTGGGCTCGAGGACGGCGAGCTGGTAGACGGTGACCCAGTGGACGTCGATGACGGGGGCGTACATGGTGCGGATCACGGCCTCGGCGCGGTCGCGCGCGGCGGTGGGGGCGTCGTCGTCGATCGCGGCGACCACGTTCTGGGGCGCGCCGGCGCCGCCGAAGGTGTCGGCCCATTCCTCCTTCGTGGTGCGTTCGAGGAAGACCGAGGGGTGGCAGGGGTGGGCGACGGCCTGGATGACGTCGTCGCGCGTGGCGAGGAGGCCCGCGTAGGCGGCGGCGGGGTCGAGCGTGAGGAGGATCGCGCCGGGCTTGAGCTGGGGCACGACGCCCTCGGAGACCTTGCCGAGGACCACGTCGGGGACGGCGAGGATCACGACGTCGGCGGCCTTGACGGCGTCGTCGGTCGGGGTGATCTCGCGGCCGAAGCCGCGCACGCGCTCCTGCCCGGCGGGAGAGTTCTCGCTGTAGAGGACGGTGTGCCCGGACTTCTGCAGGTTGGCTGAGACCCGCAGGCCCATCTTCCCGCCCGCGCCGATGACGGCGACGGTCAGCTGTCCGATCGTCTCCTGTGCTTTGTTGTTTTCGTGGGCGTGGTTAGGCATTTCCCTTGCTCCTTAGGTAGGCGATGGTCGTCTCGGTCCACTGGCGCTCGGTGCGGACGGTCTCCTCGGGGGAGCCCTGCCATGGGAGCCAGTGCTCGATGATCTGGTTGATGCTGTTCTGGGCGGGGCGGATCGCGGCGGCCATGTGGTCGTAGTCGAGGAGGCCCTCGCCCATGGGCGCGCCGGTGTAGACGAAGCCGACCCAGCCGTCCTGCCGGGCGAACGCGAAGTCCTTGATGTGCATGTTCAGCACGTGAGGGGCCACGGCCTCGACGACCTCGCGCGGGTTCTCGAGCGCCGCGACCGTGTTGGCCGGGTCGGAGCAGATCCCGAGGCTCGGACTGCCGATCGCCTCGACGACGGCGATCAGGTCCGCGGTGGGGACCTGTTCGTAGGTTTCGAGGGCGAGCCTGACGCCCGCGGCCTCGTACTCGGGCATCACCTCGTGCAGGAGCTCGATGGCCTCCGCGGGCGACGGCGCGTGGCCGGGTTCGCCGGGACCCCCGAAGGTGTCGGGCTCCGGGGTGTTGAGCATGCTGCGGACGAGGCGCGCGCCGAGGGCCCGGGCGATGTGCAGGAAGCGGCGGAGCCGCTCGGGGCGGATGCCCTTCGTGCCGACCTCGAGCGCGACGCCCTGGGCCTCGGCGTGGGCGCGGAGCTCGGCGAGCTGCGCGTCGTCCCAGGCCTCGAGCGGTGCGTAGTCGCAGATCTGCAGGAGCCCTAGCCCGAGTTCGCGGGTGCGGTCGACGGCGCCGGCGAGGCTCAGCGGGTTCGGGACCCGGTCGCTGAGCTCCCAGAAGAGGGCGTAGGTGCTGAGCCCGATCAAGCTCTGGCTGATCATGCCCGGACCTCCTGTCCGGCTTCGGCACGCTGGACGCGGGCCGCGGCTTCGTCGAGGACGGCGGCGAACGCGGCGGGGTCG
>NZ_JBKZWT010000466.1:0-2108 GCF_047759905.1 Sinomonas sp. G460-2
GAGGTGGTGCTCGCGGCCGTCGACCCCGTTCCGACGTTCGTGTTCGACGAGGTCGACGCGGGCGTGGGCGGGCGCGCTGCCGTCGAGATCGGGCGGCGCCTCGCGATGCTCGCGCGGCACGTCCAGGTGCTCGTCGTCACCCACCTGCCACAGGTCGCGGCGTTCGCGGACCGGCACATCCGTGTGACAAAGAACTCGGTTGCTTCGGGGGAGCGCGGCGCCGACGGAGTCGCGGGCTTCACGTCGAGCGACGTCTCGCTCCTCGCCTCAGAGGAGCGCGTGGTCGAACTCGCGCGCATGCTCGCGGGCCAGGAGGATTCGGCTTCAGCTCGGGCGCACGCCCAAGAGCTCTTGGACGACGCACGAGCGGACCGGGAGGGGCCGCCACGCAAAACGGCGCGCGCGGGAAGTCGGGACCGGACGGCCAAGAGATGATAAGCTCGAATTCCGTGGTGCATCGCTCTCATTCCCGGTTTTCAGACGCCGACAAGACGACCAAGCAGATTTTCGTGACCGGAGGCGTAGCCTCGTCGCTCGGGAAGGGTCTGACGGCGTCGAGCCTCGGACATCTCCTCCGCGGGCGCGGGCTTTCGGTGACGATGCAAAAGCTCGATCCCTATCTCAACGTTGACCCCGGAACGATGAATCCGTTCCAGCACGGCGAGGTCTTCGTGACCGAGGACGGCGCTGAGACGGACCTCGACATCGGGCACTACGAGCGGTTCCTCGACGAGCCTCTCGACGGATCCGCCAACGTCACGACCGGCCAGATCTATTCGACGGTCATCGCCAAGGAACGCCGCGGCGAGTACCTCGGCGACACGGTCCAGGTCATCCCGCACATCACGGACGAGATCAAGCGCCGGATGCGCCTCCCCGCTGACGGCCCGGACGCGCCGGACGTCATCATCACGGAGATCGGCGGCACGGTCGGCGACATTGAGTCCCAGCCGTTCCTCGAGGCGGCCCGACAGGTCCGCCAGGACATCGGCCGCGGCAACGTGTTCTTCCTCCACGTCTCGCTCGTCCCGTACATTGGCCCGTCGCAGGAGCTCAAGACCAAGCCGACCCAGCACTCCGTGGCGGCCCTCCGCTCGATCGGCATCCAGCCCGAGGCGATCGTGGTCCGCTCGGACCGCCAGATCCCGGACGCGATGCGGGACAAGATCGGGCGCATGTGCGACGTCGACACGGACGCTGTGGTCAACTGCCCGGACGCGCCGAGCATCTACGACATCCCCAAGGTCATCCACTCGCAGGGCCTCGACTCGTACATCGTGCGGGCCCTCGACCTGCCGTTCAAGGACGTTGACTGGACGAAGTGGGACCGCCTCCTCAAGGCCGTCCACGAGCCCGCGCACGAGGTCGACATCGCCCTCGTGGGCAAGTACATCGACCTCCCGGACGCCTACCTGTCCGTGACCGAGGCGCTCCGCGCGGGCGGCTTCGCGAACGACACGAAGGTCAACATCCGCTGGGTCGCCTCCGACGAGTGCCAGACGCCCGCCGGCGCCGAGAAGGCCCTCGCCGGTGTTGACGCGATCGTGGTTCCGGGCGGCTTCGGCATCCGCGGCCTCGAGGGCAAGCTCGGCGCACTCACGCACTCGCGCGAACGCCAGCTCCCGACCCTCGGACTGTGCCTCGGCCTCCAGTGCATGGTCATCGAGTACGCGCGCAACGTCGTGGGCCTCGAGGGCGCCTCGTCGAGCGAGTTCGAGCCCAACTCGAAGTACCCGGTCATCGCGACCATGGCCGAGCAGCTCGAGATCGTCGAGGGCAAGGGGGACATGGGCGGCACGATGCGCCTGGGCCTCTACGACGCGGTCCTGCAGGACGACTCCGTCGTCGCCCACACGTATGGGGTCACGAAGGTTTCCGAGCGCCACCGCCACCGGTACGAGGTCAACAACGCGTACCGCGGCCAGCTCTCGGAGGCGGGTCTCGTGTTCTCGGGCACGTCGCCGGACGGCAAGCTCGTCGAGTTCGTCGAGCTCCCGCAGGACGTCCACCCGTACTACGTCGCGACTCAGGCGCACCCCGAGCTCGGCTCGCGCCCCACGCGCCCGCACCCGCTCTTCGTCGGCCTGGTTCGGGCCGCGCTTGAGCGC
>NZ_JBKZWT010000467.1:0-2102 GCF_047759905.1 Sinomonas sp. G460-2
CGCGGTGCCGGCGATCGCGACTAGGGCGGCAGCACCGGCGTCGTAGGCGGCAGCACCGCCGTCGGCCGAAGTGCTACCGGCGGGGTGGAGCGAAACCGGCAAGGAGGCGACGACCTGGGCGACGCCGCCCATGGCGTCGGCCTCGGGGGAGGACGTGACGGTGAGCTGCTGAGTCATGCGATGGCCTCTTTCTGGGGCGCGGTGGCCTGAGATGCTGCGGCCTCGGACGCTGCGGAGGCCCGGACGGCGGCCGAGGCCTTGTCGGCCACGTCGAGGGCGAAGGTGAGGTCGTGGATGAGTTCCGTGACGTCGAGAGGGGCGGCCTTCCCGCTCGCCAGATCGGCCAGGTACCGCCATTCGCCTTCGTAGCCGTTGTGGGGGTACGGGCCGTACACCGTGGCTTCGCCTCCGCGCGTGATGGCCGCGGTCGCGGAGCCGGCCTGGACGTAGGACGGCGTGAAGTCGATCCGAAGCGAGGCGACGTCGCTCAGGGCCTCGAAGGTCCACTCGGGTTGCCAGCTCTCGGTGCTGATTCCGGAGACCTGCACGCTCCGGTCGCCAATGCGCAGGTTGACCAGATAGCCGAACGGGTCTGGGACGTGGCATGAGAGGACTTCGAGGTCGGTGAAATCCGGGCAGAACGCGCGCACGAGCGGTAGGTCGTGGATCGCGAGGCCCATGATGCCGGCGCGGACCATGCCGGCTGCGACCTCCGGGTCGTGGCGGTCCTGCCGCGCCCGCTCGGGACGCGTGATGACCTCCGTGGCGAAGTCCTCGAAGCGGGGATTGGGCGGGAGGACGATCGAGTAGCGGATCGTGTGCGCTGTGCGGACCAGATCGCCCCAGTGCTCCTTGGCGGCGAGCCAGCCCGGGTCGAACGTGTGCATCGCCCCGACGATGATCGGCACGCGGGTCTCCCGCGAGACCGCCGCGATCTCCTCGGCCTCGGCCTGGCTCATGGCGAACGGCTTCTCGCACAGCACGGCCTGCTTCCCGGCGCGGCAGGCCGCGATGACCTGCTCGGCGTGGAACTGGTGCGGGCTGCAGATCACGATGACCTGGACGGCCTTGTCCGCGAGCAGATCGTCCATGCTTGTGGTCCACGCGGTGCCGACCCTTCCGGCCACCGACTCCGCGATCGCTGGGTCTACGTCCATGATCTTCGCAACGTGGAACACGTCCCGGAGACGCGCGAGGGTCGGCAGATGGATGGCCTGGGTGACGGGGCCTGCACCGAGGATGCCGACGCCGAGGGTAGATGTTCTCAAGTGCTCACCGTTTCTCTGTGCCGTGGGGGGTGGGTGTCGTGGCGGCCCATGCCGTTGGTGCCTTGGCATTCCGTGGCCGGGCAACACCTAAAAGGTATATGGAAATTTACCTTTGGCGCAACCGAGATGCGTGGCGAACTGCGTCCGGAGGTAGGCTCCAAGGCGTGACCGCCTCGCCCGACCCTTCGGGGCCAGCCCAACGCAGCCCTCGAGGCCCATACAAGAAGGGGATCGAGCGTCGCCGCGAAGTCGTCTCCGTGGCGATGGACGTCTTCGGGCAGCATGGCTTCAAAGGCGGCACGCTCCAGCGGGTCGCCGAGCGCGTGGGTCTCACTCCCGCCGCGGTTCTGAAGCTCTTCGGCAGCAAGGAGGGCCTGCTGATCGCCGTCCTCGAGCACTGGGGCGAGGTGACGTCGCAAGCCATGGGTTCACCGAATCGGGGCTACGAGCTCTTGGAGGCCTTCAAGAAGCTCATGCGCTACCACACCCGGCACCGGGGGCTTCTCGAGCTCTACGTGACCATGGCGGCGGAGGCGACTTCGGCGGATCACCCGGCCCATGAATTCATGACGAGACGCTACGGCGCGACCCTCGCCACGATGCGCCGCCTCTTCCGCGACGCCATCGAGGACGGGCACTTCCGTCCTCTGGCCGAGGAGGAGATTGACGGCGAGGCCGAGTGGCTGCTCGCGACCATGGACGGGCTCGAGATCCAGTTCCTGCTCAACCCGGCGTTCGACCTCGAGCGCTCGTTCGCGGCGTTCGTCGATCGCTTGGTGGCCCGCCTGTCCGTCAGCCGGCCCTCGGGCTCCTGATCGGGGCCCGGCGCGGTCA
>NZ_JBKZWT010000468.1:0-2092 GCF_047759905.1 Sinomonas sp. G460-2
CTCTGCGGGGTGCCCCTCTGCGGGGTTGCCCTCTGCGGGGTTGCCCTCGGCGGGGTGCACCTCACCGGGGCGGCCCGCTCCGGGGCCGCGGCGCCGAAGAACGAGAAGCACGATGCCGCCCGCGAGCAGGATCGCGCCGCCCACGACGAGCGGAACGGCCCACGGGGTGGTCTCGTTGCTCGGCCACGTGATGGTGATGTCGGTCGGCGCCGGCTTGGTGCCGTCGGTCGCGAGCACGATCTGCCAGTCGCCGTCACCCGGGAGATCCCAGTGGTAATCGAGCGAGCCGGAGGCGCTCTGGGTCGTCGCGAACGTATCGGCTCCGGCCGGGGACGGCGCGGTGGGGTCGCCGTCGGTGGACGTCGCGTTGAGCGTCTTGCCGTCGGAGGACGCGCCGTCGATCGTCGTGTGGGCGGTCTTGCCGACCCATGCTGCGACGTCGTCGGGGCGGCCCACGGCGAGGACGAAATTGCCGTCGCCCTTGATGCTGACGTCGGCCTCGCCGCCGCGCAGATCGCGCAGCTTGGTGTCGAGGACCGTCAGCGGGGCCGCCTTGGTATCGGCCGGCAAGGTCGCGGTCACGGTCTTGGGCGGAGCCCAGAAGGTCAGCTGGCCGATACCGGCCACGAGAGCTATCAGGCCCAGCAGCACAAGCGCGGCTGCGGTCTTGACTCGCACAGGAAAACACCTCAGATCGGGGGACGGAACCTACTAATGGTAACCAAATCGTGACATGATCCCCCATTCGGGGTCTCGGGAACCGCTCCCCCACCGCCCTGCCCCGACCCCGCTGAAGCCCGGAACGGCGCGGCTGATAGGGTGACGAAAGGTCTCTTGGGAAGGCAGGACTGTGGCTGACGAAATCCGCCCGACGCCCGACGAATCGCCCGCCCAGCCCGGCGGACACGGCGACGACGAGACGCACGCAAACCGTGCCCAGTGGGAGCACATGCGCTCCATCGCGAGCCGCCTGCGCCGCCCCCTCCCGGGTGCCCAGCCTCGCGTTCGCTTCCTCATGCCGCCCGTCGACGAAACGGGCGAGGCCGACGAGGACGAGGGCCTCGGAACGCCGGGGCCGCGCATGTCCTCCAAGCACCCCATCTACATCGGCTTCATGGGGACGGTGGGCGTCGGGATCGCGCTCGGCCTCTACTCGATCGCGCAGCACACGACCCAGCTGCTCGTCTGGATTCTCGCGGCACTCTTCATCGCGCTGGGCCTCGATCCCGTGGTTCGGTGGCTCGAGGCTCGCAGGCTCCCCCGCGGACTCGGGATCGCGATCACGCTCGTGGCGCTCCTGGGCGTTTTCGCGGCGTTCTTCGGGACCCTTATCCCGACGATCGTCGACCAGGTCACCCAGCTCGTGAACGCGTTCCCGGGCTGGATCACCGACTTCCTGCACTCGGACTTCTACAAGAGCGTCGACGAGCAGTTCGGCATCAAGCAGCGCGTCACCGAGGAGCTGCAGAAGTTCGGCCAGGACTCGCAGGCCATCACGAACATCTTCGGCGGGGTCCTCGGCGTCGGCTCGACGATCGCGAACACCGCCTTCGGCGTGCTCGTGGTCCTCGTGCTGAGCCTCTACTTCCTTTCGGCGCTCCCCGCCATGAAGGCATGGGGCTACCGTCTCGCGCCGCGCACGCGCCGGGCGCGGGTCGAGGCGCTCTCGGAGGAGATCACGCGCGGCGTGGGCAACTACGTGATCGGCCAGGTCTGCGTCGCGGTGCTCAACGCGACGTTCGCGTTCATCGTCATGACGATCCTGCACGTCCCGTTCGCGGCGCTGCTCGCGTTCGTGGTCGGCTTCCTCGCGTTCATCCCGCTCGTGGGCGGCGTGGTCGCGGGCACGACGATCGTCCTCGTCGCACTCACGCAGGGCTGGCAGACGGCGCTCATCCTCGCGATCGCGTACTTCGCTTACCTCCAGTTCGAGGCCTACTTCGTCTCGCCGCGCATCATGCAGAAGGCCGTCGCGGTCCCGGGACCGGTCGCCGTCATCTCGGTCATCGCCGGCGGGACCCTCCTCGGCGTCCTCGGGGCGCTCATCGCGATCCCGACGGCCGCCGCCGTCATGCTGCTCATCCGCGAGGTC
>NZ_JBKZWT010000469.1:0-2054 GCF_047759905.1 Sinomonas sp. G460-2
GGGCCACCGCCGCGCCGAGGCGAGCATGAGCCCGAGGAGGTCCTCTTCTTGGTAGTGGTACTCGCTCACCGCTGCGAGCATCCCGGCGGCCGCGAAGCTCGCCCCCGTGCCCGGCGAGGGATCGACCACGGCGACGCTGCGGCCCGAGCGCGCGGCTTCCCACGCAATTCCGAGGCCGACAACTCCCGCGCCGATCACCGCGACGTCGACGCGCATCGCAGCGTCATGTCCGTCCATGAAATCGTCGTCCTTCCCTACGCCGGCACAACCCGGATCAGGTGATTACGGTCGGCTCTGGCCCTCTCAGCCCGTCCATGCGCCCCGCCCTGAGCAGGGCTGTCACACGCGGGCTCCCGCAGTTCGTGAGGTCTAGTCTAGTTCCCATGCAACTGCTCGACGCCCAGCTTTACGTGTGCACCGACGCCCGGCACGGCCGCGGCGACTTCGCGTCCTTCCTCGACGCGGCGTTCTCGGGCGGCGTCGACATCATTCAGCTCCGTGACAAGCAGCTCGAGGCGGCCGAAGAGCTTGAGCTCCTTGAAGTGCTGCGCGCGGCTGCCGAGCGCCACGGGAAACTGTGGGCCGTCAACGACCGCGCGGACATCGCGCTCCTCTCCGGCGCGCCCGTGTTCCACGTGGGCCAGAAGGACCTTTCGCTCGCGGCTACGCGCCGCGTTCTCGGCGACACGGTGGCGGTCGGGCTCTCGACCCACGCCCCCGAGCAGGTGGACGCCGCGATCGCCGCGGCGGCCCCGAGCGCCACGGACGACGGCGGCACCGGACTTTCGTACTTCTGCACCGGTCCGCTGTGGGCCACTCCGACGAAGCCGGGGCGGACCCCGGTGGGCCTCGCCCTCGTCGAGTACGCAGCCCGGCGCACGGCCGAGAGCCTCGCCGCGCGCCAGCCCACGCTCCCGTGGTTCGCGATCGGCGGGATCGACCACGGAAACGTGGCCCAGGTGGTCGAGGCCGGGGCGAGCCGCGTCGTCGTCGTCCGCGCGATCACGGAAGCCGACGATCCCGCGGACGCCGCCGCGCGTCTCCGCGCCCAGCTTCCCGAACTCGCGCCCGCGGGCGTCCCGCGCGCATGACCGTCGTCGCGTACCAGGGCGAGCCCGGTGCCAACTCCCACATGGCCGCGCTCGAGGCGTTCCCGGGCGCCGACGCGCTCCCGTGCGCGACGTTCGAGGACGCCTTCGCGGCCGTGGACGGCGGCGAGGCCGACTACGCCATGATCCCGATCGACAACACGGTCGCGGGTCGAGTCGCTGACATCCACCTGCTCCTGCCGACCACGTCGCTGCAGATCATCGGCGAGCACTTCCTGCGCATCCGCTTCAGCCTCATGGGCATCCCGGGCGCGACGATCGAGGGCGCGCGCGAGGTCCACAGCCACGTGCACGCCCTCGCGCAGTGCCGCGGGTTCATCCGCGCCCACGGGCTCACGCCGGTGGTCGCCGGCGACACGGCCGGCTCGGCGCGCGAGGTCTCCGAATGGGGCGACCCAGCGAAGCTCTCGATCGCACCGCCGCTGGCTGCCGAGCGCTACGGGCTCGAGGTCCTCGCCTCCGACATCGAGGACCACAAGCACAACACGACGCGCTTCGTGATCCTCGCCCCGCCACGGCCGTTCCCCGAGGCGGGCGGCGAGCCGTTCGTCACGAGCTTCGTGTTCCGCGTGCGCAACATCCCCGCCGCGCTGTACAAGGCCCTCGGCGGCTTCGCGACGAACGGCGTCAACATGACGCGGCTCGAGAGCTACATGGTGGATGGCAAGTTCGCCGCGACGATGTTCATGGTCGACGTCGAGGGGCATCCCGACGAGCCGCCGCTCGCGCGGGCCCTCGAGGAGCTCGCGTTCTTCTCGACCGAGCTGCGCCTCCTCGGGGTCTTCCCCGCGCACCCGCGCCGGCTGGGCCAGGACGAGTAGCCCACCATCCAGGGCCCACGCCCGCGGGGGCCCGGCTTCCGCGGCTGCTCGCCCGCGGGACGTGGCCTCCGAACGAGGGCTGCTGTGCGATGTCGGCGGTCAGGTCTAGGCTGACGCTCGTGGG
>NZ_JBKZWT010000047.1:0-19718 GCF_047759905.1 Sinomonas sp. G460-2
TGCCCGCGGGGTCGCGCACGGCGGCGTCGCGGGCGCCCCACGGCTGGGTGGCCGGCTCCTGGAGCACCTCGACCCCGGGTGCGGCCGCAACCTTCTCGAACGTCGCGTCGAGATCGTCGGAGCGGAACTGGACGGTGCGGAACTCGCCCTTCGCGAGCAGGGCGGCGAGCGCGTCGCCGTCCTCCTGCGAGCGGCCGGCATGGGGCTGCGAGAGCACGATCTGGATCTCGGGCTGGCTCTCAGCAGTCAGGACGATCCAGCGGAAGCCGCCGTTGGCGACCTCGTTGAGGACCTTGAGGCCCAGGGTGTCGCGGTAGAAGGAAAGGGCGGCGTCGGGGTCGTCGACGAGGATGTGAACCGTGCTGATTGAGATAGTCATGAGACTGAGATTAGGCGGGCGCCGCCGCCTGCGCTTCTCCGAAACTGCTCTCTTCCACGGGCTTCCGACTGGCGTCCTTGCGCGGGCGGGTCAGGACCATGGTCTGGCACCCGGGGACGCCCCGCAGCTCCTCGTGGCTGCGGGCGCGGTACTGCGACGGGGTCTCCCCGACGAGCTCCGTGAACCGGGCCGAGAAGGAACCGAGGCTCGTACAGCCGACCGCGATGCACACGTCGGTCACGCTCAGATCGCCGAGGCGCAGGAGGGCCGTGGCGCGTTCGATGCGGCGCGTCATGAGGTACGAGTACGGGGTCTCGGAGTACGCCTCGCGGAAGCGCCGGCTGAAATGGCCGGCCGACATGAGCGCCGTGCGGGCGAGGGCGGGAACGTCGAGCGGCTCAGCGAACTCGCGGTCCATCCGGTCGCGGGCCCGCCGAAGCCGGCGGAGCTCGTCAAGGTCCACAGTCACAAGACCATTCTGCCTCGCGCCGCGGAGCCCCGTGCGGTGAATCGTCAGGCGAGCGCGAGCTGATCCTGCACGACCGACGCGAGCCGGCCCGCGATCGCCTGGGCCGTCTCGAAGTCGGCGGCCTCAACCATGACCCGCACCACGGGTTCCGTGCCCGACGGTCGGAGGAGCACGCGCCCCGTGTCGCCCAACTCGGCCTCGGCCGCCGCCACGGCGAGCCGCACGCCGTCGTCCGCGGTGACGCGAGCCTTGTCCACGCCCTTCACGTTGATGAGCACCTGCGGAAGCCGGGTCATGACGGAGGCGAGCTCCTTGAGGGGCTTGCCCGTCTTGGCGACCTGGGCCGCGAGCTGGAGTCCCGTCAGGACGCCGTCGCCCGTCGTCGCGTAGTCGAGGAAGATCACGTGGCCGCTCTGCTCGCCGCCCAGCGAGTAGTCGTTGGCGCGCATCTCCTCGAGGACGTAGCGGTCGCCGACGGCCGTCTCGCGGATCGCGATCCCGGCCTCGCGGAGCGCGATCTTGAGCCCCAGATTGCTCATGACGGTCGCCACGAGCACGTCATCGCGGAGACGGCCGTCCGCCTTGAGGGCGAGACCGAGGATCGCCATGATCTGGTCGCCGTCCACGACCGTGCCCTCGTGGTCCACCGCGAGGCAGCGGTCGGCGTCGCCGTCGTGCGCGATGCCGAGGTCGGCACCGTGGGCGACCACGGCGTCCTGGAGCACGCCCAGGTGGGTCGAGCCGACGCCCTCGTTGATGTTGAGGCCGTCCGGCTCGGCGCCGATCACCACGACCTCGGCGCCCGCGTCCTTGAAGACCTGCGGCGAGCAGCCCGACGCCGCGCCGTGGGCGCAGTCGAGGACCACCTTGAGGCCCTCGAGGCGGTGCGGGAGCGTGGTGAGGAGGTGGACGATGTAGCGGTCCTCGGCGTCGGCGAAGCGGCGCACACGGCCAACGTCGCCGCCCGTGGGGCGGAGAGGCTCATTGGCGAGCTCGGCCTCGATCTGGTCCTCAATCTCGTCGGCGAGCTTGTGGCCCCCACGCGCAAAGAACTTGATGCCGTTGTCAGGGGCGGGGTTGTGCGACGCCGAGATCATGACGCCGAAGTCGGCGTCGAGGTCAGCCACGAGGTACGCGGCGGCCGGGGTCGGCAGGACGCCCGCGTCGTACACATCGACGCCGGCGCTCGCGAGGCCCGCCTCGACGGCGGCGCTGAGGAATTCGCCGCTCGCCCGCGGGTCGCGGGCCACTACGGCACGCGGCCGCACGCCGTCGAGAACTTGGCGGTGCCCGAGCACCACCGCGGCAGCCTGGGAAAGTCTGAGTGCCAGCTGCGCGTCCAGGAGGCCATTGGCCAGCCCGCGGACGCCGTCCGTACCGAAGAGCCTAGTCATCGCCGTACAGTCTACGTGGACGCGCGAGGGTTCGGTCTCGGGGCCTTGTACCCGGGTAATATGCCCTCAAACTGCGGGCCCTACTGGGGACTACTTGACTTCCTTCGAGGGGGTACTCGTTTTTCCCGGGGGCTATGGTGTGGCCCCGATTGCCGCCCCTACGGTGATCGCCATGATCAGCAGCGATGGGGAGCTCGCGATCGACGTCGTCGTTCCGGTCTTCAACGAAGAGCGCAGCCTTGCGCACTGCATCACGACCTTGGTCGCGTATCTCGACGAGGCGTTCCACGTTCCGTGGCGCGTGACCATCGCCGACAACGCGAGCACGGACGGCACCCAGGGCATCGGCGAGGTCCTCGCGAAGCGGCACGAGCGCGTCATCTACCGCCGGCTCTCGGCCAAGGGCCGCGGCTACGCCCTACGGGACGCGTGGGCTGCCTCGCCCGCGCAGGTGCTCGCGTACCTCGACGTCGACCTCTCGACCGACTTGGCCGCCCTCCCCCCACTCATCGCCCCGCTCCTCTCCGGGCATTCGGACGTCTCGATCGGCACGCGGCTGAGGCGCGATTCGCGAGTGGTCCGCGGCCCCAAGCGCGAGTTCATCTCGCGGACCTACAACGCGATGCTGCACGGCGCGCTCGGGGTTCGTTTCTCCGACGCGCAGTGCGGGTTCAAGGCCGTGCGGGCCGACGTCGCGCGGGCCCTCCTGCCGCACGTCGAAGACAACAAGTGGTTCTTCGACACCGAGCTCCTCATCCTCGCCGAGCGGGCGGGACTGCGGATCCACGAGATCCCCGTCGACTGGACCGACGACCCCACGAGTTCGGTCGACATCACCCGGACTGCCCTCGATGACATGCGCGGCATCGTCCGCGTGGCTGGATCGCTCGCGCGGGGCAGGATTCCGCTCGCCGCGATCTACGCCGAGCTGGGACGGCGCCCTCTACTGCCCGGGAGGGCGCCGTCCTTCTTCGGACAGGTGCTGCGCTTCGGCGCCGTCGGTGTGTTCTCGACCCTCGCCTTCGGGCTCCTGTATCTGCTCACGCAGCCTCTCATGGGCGCGCAGCTGGCCAATTTCGCGTGCCTGCTCGTCACCGCGGTGCTCAACACCGCCGCGAACCGGCGCTTCACATTCGGCATCCGCGGGCCGGAGAACTACGGCGTCCAGCAGTTCCAGGGGCTCATCGTCTTCGGGCTCGCGTGGGCGCTCACCTCGTCCTCGCTGCTCGTGCTGCACGCCGGGGCGGCGCACCCGGGCGCCACGGCCGAGCTCGCGACGCTCACCGCGGCCAACGTCCTGGCCACCGTCCTGCGGTTCGCCCTCCTCAAGGCGTGGGTCTTCAGGGCGCGGACGACGGCGGCGCGCGGTGTGGGCGTGAAGCCTCGCCAGGCGCGGGCTGCTGAGGCGGCGTGATGGCGGCCTACGTCTCGTCACAGGAGCGCACCGGAAGGCGTTGGCGACTCCCAGTCCGATCATCGGAGGCGATCGCTCTCGCGGTCATTCTCGCGGGGAGCGCCCTCCTCAACCTCTGGAATCTGAGCTCCAATGGGTGGGCCAACGCGTTCTACACGGCCGCGGTTCAGTCTGGGCTGCACGACGGAGAGTCGTTCCTCTTCGGGGCGAGCGACTGGGGGAACTCGATCTCCGTCGACAAGCCGCCGCTCAGCCTCTGGCTCATGGGCCTGTCCGTGCGGGTCTTCGGCTTCAACGCCTGGGGCCTTCTGCTCCCTCAGGCCCTCCTCGGCGTCGCGACGACGGCGCTCATCTTCGTCGTGGTCCGTCGGCGGGCGAGCGGCGCCGCAGCCCTCGTCGCGGCGGCGGCCTTTGCGACGACCCCGATCGTCGTGCTCCTGTCTCGCTACAACAATCCGGATCCGCTCCTCATCTTCCTCATGGTCCTCGCCCTCGAAGTCACCCTGAGAGGCCTTGAGACCAAGCGGATCAGATGGTTCGCCGTGGCCGGCGTGCTCCTGGGTCTCGGCTTCCTCACCAAGCAACTCCAAGTGCTCTTGATCGCCCCCGCGCTGGGGCTCGCGGCGCTGTTCGGGCTGCGGCTTGGCTGGCGCAAGACGCTCGCGGCGGGAGGTGCGGTCGCGGGATCGTTCGTCGGCGTCGCCGGGGGGTGGCTCGCCTTCGTTGACCGCACTCCGGCCGGCAACCGGCCCTATGTGGGCAGTTCGATGACCAACAGCCTCACCGAACTCACGCTCGGCTACAACGGACTCCAACGTGTCATCAACACCGATGCCATGACGAGCGACGACAACGTCACGCACCTGATTCCGCAGCGGTATGTGGGAAGCGGAGACGATGCGGGGCTCCTCCGCATGCTCAACGGCAACTACAACCAGGAGGCGTCGTGGCTCTTGCCCCTCGGCCTCGTCTGTGCGCTCCTCGTGGTCTGGGCCCTGCGCCGGACGCGCGCCGCGTCCCTCGCCGTGGCGTCCGCCGTGTGGCTCATGACTTCGTATCTGTTGCTTTCGTTCATGGGGAACGACATCCACACCTATTACACGATGAATCTCGCGGCGCCACTGGCCCTGGCCGTGGGCCTGGGGGTCGAAGCTCTCCGATCCCGTCCGCTATCGCCGCTTCCTCGGCGGGCCGTTGCCTTGGGAGTGGGCCTGAGCGCGGTCACGGGCTGGCTGACGCTCGCCTCCCTCGACGCGGGCAACGTTCCCGGCGACCTGGCCTGGGCGGTCCTGGGGCTCGGCCTCCTGGGAGCAGTGCTGCTCGCCGTGCCCTCGCCAGTTGTTTGGGGTCATCGGCTCGCGGCCGGATTCGTCATTACCAGCCTGCTCATCGGACCTCTGACAACAAATATCGCCACGCTCGGCCGAACGCAGGCAGGATCTAATCCAATTTCGGGATCGCTCACCAAGAATCCCAATACTATGAGCCATTTCCTCGCGGCTCTGAGCCGGGGCAACCCACAATGGGCCAGCGACATTTCACGCGGCGCATCGCCACCCCATGATCTCGTACAAAAGATTGACGGCACATCGACGTCCTGCCGGTGGTCGGTTGCCACCTACGTCGCTCAAACAGCAGCGAATTGGCAGATCGCACTCGACCGACCGGTTATGCCTATCGGAGGGTTTTCCGCGAGCGACCCATCCCCGACGCTCGCGCAGTTCCAAAAGCTTGTGGCAGACAAATCAATCTGCTATTTCGTCGATTACCCAGAACTGGACCCAGTCGTGATGAACCAACCGGCCGCCGGGCCGATCATCGCCTGGGTGCGGTCCCAATTCAGCTCGACCGTGGCGAACGGCGTCGTCGTCTTCGACCTCCGAAACCCAACAGCGCCTTGACCCCATGCCCACTTATGCCGAAGAGGCCCGCTCCGCGAGTGCGGAGCGGGCCTCTTCGGAGCGCCGAAATTAACGCTTCGAGTACTGCGGAGCGCGGCGGGCCTTCTTGAGACCGGCCTTCTTGCGCTCGACCACGCGGGCGTCGCGGGTCAGGAAGCCGGCCTTCTTGAGGGCCGGACGGTTGTTCTCGAGGTCGATCCCGTTGAGCGCTCGGGAAACGCCGAGGCGCACAGCACCGGCCTGGCCGGAGGGGCCACCGCCGTGGATGCGAACGATCACGTCGTAGGCGCCCTCGAGGTCGAGGAGCTTGAACGGGTCGTTGACTTCCTGCTGGTGCAGCTTGTTCGGGAAGTAGTTCTCGAGCGTGCGGCCGTTGATCGTCCACTGGCCGGAGCCCGGGATGACGCGGACGCGGGCCACGGCCTGCTTGCGGCGACCGACAGCGGCACCCGCCACCGTCAGAGCGGGGCGCTCGCGCTTCGCGGTCTCGGCGGCAGCCGGGGCGCTCTCCGAGGTGTAGCTGGTCAGGTTCTCCTCGGCCTCAGCAGCCGGGTTGAGCTCGTCGTTCTGAGCCACAGTGTTCTCCTTGATGAATTCTTGGGTAGTGGCCAGGACTACTGGGCAACCTGGGTGATCTCAAAGGTCTTCGGCTGCTGAGCCGCGTGCGGGTGGTTCGGACCCGCGTAGACCTTGAGCTTGGACATCTGCTGATCGGCCAGCTTGTTCTTCGGGAGCATGCCCTTGATGGCCTTCTCGACCGCGCGCACCGGGTTCTTCACGAGGAGCTCGGCGTAGGTGACGCTGGTCAGGCCGCCCGGGAATCCGGAGTGGCGGTAGGCACGCTTCTGGTCAAGCTTGGCGCCCGTGAGCGCCACCTTGTCGGCGTTGATGATGATGACGAAATCGCCCATGTCCATGTGAGGCGCGTAGGTCGGCTTGTGCTTCCCGCGCAGCAGCGTTGCGGTCTGGCTGGCAAGACGACCAAGGACCACATCAGTGGCGTCGATGACGTGCCACTGGCGGTCGGCATCGCCGGGCTTCGGAGTGTACGTACGCACAGTAATTGCCTTCGTTCTCGGTCTTTGTAGGCGCCGTGAGGTGCACCTGTGTACTTCGGTGCGTTACCGGAGAAGAGGTGAGGGCTCTACAGACCAGTCATCCCTGAGCCTCGAATGTGCCGGCGAGCTGGTGAGTCCTGCAACTGGACACCCGACGGACACGTCCCATCGAGGTAGGACACGCACAACGACTATCAAGAGTACCCCGGGCTTGCGGGCGGGGTCAAAGCGGGTAGCAAGTAGTCCACGCCCGCCGGCACGCAGTACGGCGCACAAGTACTCAGTCGGCCAGCCAAGTACCCAACGTAATGGCGGGCATAAAAGACAAGTACTGATACGGATGGTGGCCATTGCCTCGCATATGGGACTTTTGTTGTGGCCGGCACCCGGGGCACTTCAAATGGGGGTCATCGATCTGGTGTCGGACCACTTCTCAAGAAAAGGAAAAAGCCATGAACGCTCTCCTGGTCTCCCTCATGACCTTCTGGAACGACATTACCGACCGCTCCGACCGCGAAAAGGGTGCGACGGCGACGGAATACGCGCTCCTCGTCGGCCTCATCGCTCTCATCATTGTGGTCGGCGTGGGCGCCTTCGGCGGCGCGCTCAACACCTGGTTCAACTCGCTCGCCACGACCGTCGGACACTGGTGAGCAAATCCACCAACCGCCGCAACGCCGAATCAGATAGGGGGAAACAAATGGACGAGAACAGCGCAGAACTTGATCAGCAGGCACAGCGTTGTGACGAGCGCGGAGCGACGGCCACCGAGTATGCACTGCTCGTGGGGCTCATTGCACTCATCATCGTCGTCGGTGTCGGCGCCTTCGGGGGCGCCCTCAACACCTGGTTCAACACACTCGCCACGACCGTTGGTTCGTGGTAGGGCGCGGGGCCGGCCCGTCGCTTGATCGGCCGGCCCCTCACCCACTCCAGCATTCTCAGTAACGAGGGCAATCATGAACGGAAGCAAGAATCCGCGGGAGCGGGGCGCCGTCGCGGTGGAGTTCGCTCTCGTCGCCCCTCTGTTCCTCGCGATCCTGGTGGCGATCATCGAGTTCTCCAACTTCTTCCGCGTCCAGATCAGCGTGACGCAGGCTGCACGCGAAGCGGCAAGGGCGATGGCCATCAGCAACGACCAGACGGCCGCCAAGGCCGCCGCTGCGGCAGCCTCTCCGGGGATCGACCCGAGCGGCTTCTCGTACGCGTTCAGCCCGTCGTCGTGCTCGAGCGGGCAGACCGTCCAGGTCACCATCACCTACTCCCTGAATGACGTCTCCGGAGGCGCCCTCCAAACCCTGACGGGCGCTGTCATGCCCGGCTCTGTTACTGGAGTCAGCGCCATGAGGTGCGGAGGATGAGCGTGAAGGCCAACCAGAAGCAAGAACGCGAGCGCGGCGCGATCGCCATCGTCGCAGCCGTCCTCGTGACGGCGCTCATCGGCCTCGGGGCCGTCGCGGTCGATCTCGGTCAGATCTATGCCGAGCGTGCCCAGCTGCAGAACGGCGCGGACTCGGCCGCCCTGGCGATCGCCCAAGAGTGCTATAAGACCCAAACCTGCACCAACGCCTCGTCCGCCGTGTGGCAGGCGTGGGCTCAGTCGCTGGTCAACGGCAACGCGAATGACAACGCCACGACCATCAAGTCGGTCACCTTCTCCGGGTCCGACCCCACGTACCAAGTCGTCGTCACGACCTCTACGTTGGACGGAACGACGGGCGCCGGCTTCCTCACCCCGATGTTCTCCAAGGCACTCAACACCGCACCTGTGACCGTCGGCGCACAGGCCACAGCTTCCATGAAGCTGCCGAGCTCCGGAAATGCCTTCCCCTTGGCGCTGTCCGACTGCCGATTTGATCTGTCAGGTTCGGTCGCCACCGGCGCAATCCAGCTCGTCACCTACAAGCCCGGGAATGCGCCCTGCACGAGCGTCAGCGGGCACACGATTCCCGGAGGGTTTGGATGGCTCAATGAGCCAAACCCGAGCATCTGTGCCGCTCCCACCGACTCCAACGGCATCGTCGGATCGAACACGGGCGCTGCATACCCTGGGGGCCCGTGCGACGCGATCCTCAACAACTGGGCCGCCCAGATCAACGCCGGTCAAACGGTAGAGGGTACCTTCCCCGTCTTTGACGACGCGGGCGGCACCGGTGCCAACGGTTGGTTCCACATTCTCGGGTACGCCACATTCGAGATCATCGGGTGGAAATTCTCGGGTGGCAACGGTCTTCCATCCGTGTTCCACAACACTCTTCCCTACGTCGGCACGGCAGCCAACCAGTGCACCGGCAACTGTCGCGGCATCATCGGGCGGTTCGAGAGATTCACCTCTCTGGACGCGTCCACCTCCGGCGGGACTCCCGGAGCCAACCTGGGCTCCGTGGTGGTCACGCTCGTCAAGTAAGTCTCACTCGAGAAAGGCACTACCTTGAGAACGCGCCTACTGGGAGGCGTGGCCGCTCTGATTGTCGCAATCATCGGCACCGTCCTTCTCATCACCTATGTCAATGCAGCAGACAGTCGGGCCCTCGCGGGGGTTCAGACCGAAGACGTCTACGTCGTCGAAAAGGCAATCCCCGCGGGGACGCCGGCGACCGGGCTCAGCGGCTACGCCACGAAAAAGGCGCTGCCGAAGTCGGCGATTCCCGCCGACCCCGTGACGGACCTGACGGCCCTCCAGGGAAAGGTCGCCTCCGTTGAGCTCCAGCCGGGCGAAGAACTCCTGGCGAGCCGGTTCACCGACCCCACGGCCCTCGTACAGCCCGGACGGGTCGCAGTGCCCAACGGAATGCAGGAAGTCACGGTGAGGCTGCCGATCGAACGCGTGGTTGGCGGAGGCGTTGCTGCCGGCGACACGGTCGGCGTAGTCCTGGCCTTCCCCGCGCAGGACAACCTGCCAGCCCAAACGCAGATGACGTTCAACAAGGTCCTCGTCACCGCGGTCCAGCTCTCGAACGGCACCCTGACGCAGAGCTCGGCTCCCACCCCCCAGCCGAGCCAGGGCGGAGGGCTGAGCGGAGGAAGCCCCGCCAACCAGTCGAGCGGCGAATACCTCGTCACCCTCGCGCGGCCGGCCTCCGACGTCGAGCGGATCGTCTTCGCGTCGTTCAACGGCCAGATCTATCTGACGAAGGAACCGGCTTCTGCAACAGACGCGAATTCGGCACCGATTGACAGGACGAAGGTGCTCCGATGAGCAGGTTCGCCCTCGTCACCGCGGAATCCGGGTTCGACGAGCGGATTCGTCTCGCAGCTGCGGGACTTCCGGGCAGCCTCCAGGCCTTCCATGCGGGCCACCTCCCGTCCACACTCGACGAAATGTACGCGCAGCTCGTGGGGGAACCCCTCGAGGTGCTCGTCCTCGGACCTGACCTGCCGTCGGCCGACGTCATGAATTTCGCGGCGGCGGTGGACGTTCGTTCGCCCCATGTGAGCGTCATGTACGCGGCCAATGCGTCCCCCGACCTTGCGCTCGCGGCGATGCGTTCGGGAGTCCGAGACCTGGTCACCCCTGACGCGGACGTTGAGACCCTGCGGATTCATCTCGAGCAGGCGGCCGCGGCGGCGGCGTTCCGGTTGACGAGTGCGTCCGCGGCCACGGGCCAGGCACAAACCCAAGGTGCGGGCCAGGGCAGAGGGCGCGTCATCACCGTGATGTCTCCCAAGGGCGGCGTTGGCAAGACCACCATCGCGACCAACATCGCTGTCGGCCTCGCCAGGACCTCTCCCATGTCGGTCGTCATCCTTGACCTCGACCTGCAGTTCGGAGACGTCGCGAGCGGGCTCATGATGAAGCCCGACCACTCCATTGTCGACGCGGTCAAGGGCCCCTCTGATGCGCTCTCCCTCAAGACGTATCTCGTGCCGCATGCAACGAAGCTGTACGCCTTGTGCGCCCCGCTCAATCCCGCCGATGCCGACCACATCACTGCCGAGCAGGTGGGAGATCTCGTGGCGAGGCTCGCCTCGGAATTCCAGTACGTGGTGATCGACACGTCCCCGGGGCTTGGCGAGCATGTGCTCGCAGCGCTCGACCAGGCGACCGACGTCGTGTGGGTCTGCGCCATGGATCTGCCCAGCATCCGCGGCCTGCGGTCTGGGCTGGACATCCTCGGTGAACTGGACATGCTGCCAGAGCATCGCCACGTCGTCGTCAACATGGCGGACAGGAAGTCCGGAATCACCGTTCAGGACATCGAGGCGACGATCAGCGTGCCCATCGACGTCATCTTGCCGCGGTCGAAGGCGATCCCACTCGCGACGAACCGTGGAATCCCGGCCCTGCAGGAGAACCTTCACGACTCGACCGTCAAGGGGCTCCGGCGCCTCGTCGAGCGCTTCCAGCCAACGTGGCAGGGCCGGGATCGCCGCCACATGCACCGGAGGGTGGTCTTCCAATGAGTCTCAGTCAACGTCTCAGCGCAAGGCGCGGCCCGGGGGACGAACCAAATCCTGGCGCCGCGGCCGATGCGACCTCAGTCGCCAGCGCCGACCCCGCCACCGTCGACTTCGCGTTGACTATGGCGCCGATCACGGACGGCAGTGGAGCAACGCTCAGCGTTCGCCGAGAGGCGTTTGTCGCGGCGGAGGCCGAGGCACGCCTGGCTGGCCATGAGCCAATCGCCAGCGTGCGCACGAGCCAGGCCATTCGAGATCTGAAGGAGAAGGCCACCGCCGAGCTGTACGAGCGGGTCGGGAGCCGCATCACAGATTCTGCGCTGAGCGAAACAGATCTGCACGACTTCGTGCGGACGGAGCTCCGCTCTGTCGTCGCCGATCAGCAGGTTCCGCTCACCTCAAGCGAGCGAGAAAGGCTCATCAACGAGGTCATGGACGACGTCTTGGGCCTCGGACCACTCCAGCGGTATCTGGACGATCCGAGCGTCACCGAGGTCATGGTCAATCGCGCCGATCAGGTCTACATCGAGCGCGGAGGCCGGCTGCACCCCACCGAGACGACGTTTGCCTCGGAGGAGCAGCTTCGGCGTGTGATCGAACGGATCGTCTCCCGGGTCGGCCGACGGGTCGACGAGTCGTCTCCCCTCGTCGACGCCCGCCTTGCTGACGGCTCTCGCGTCAACGCGATCATCCCGCCGCTGGCCGTCAACGGTGCCGCGCTCACCATCCGGAAGTTCTCGCGCGAGGCTCTGTCCGTGGACAAGCTCATTGAACTCGGATCGCTCAGCGCCGAGATGGCCGAGCTGCTGAGGGCTTGCGTCGAGGCCAGGATGAACGTCATCGTTTCGGGCGGCACCGGAACTGGGAAGACAACGCTCCTCAACGTGCTCTCGTCCTTCATCCCGGCGTCGGAGCGCATCGTCACGATCGAGGACGCCGTTGAGTTGCAGCTTCAGCAGGATCATGTGGTCCGGCTCGAGAGCCGCCCGCCGAACATCGAGGGGAACGGCGCTATCACTATCCGTGATCTCGTCCGAAACTCGCTTCGCATGCGGCCCGACCGCATCGTGGTCGGCGAGGTCCGCGGCGGCGAGACTCTCGACATGCTCCAGGCCATGAACACCGGCCATGACGGGTCCCTGTCCACAGTGCACGCCAACACGCCGAGGGACGCCATCGCTCGCCTCGAGACGCTCGTGCTGATGGCTGGCATGGATCTCCCGCTCCGGGCCATTCGCGAACAGGTTGCCTCGGCGGTGAACCTCATCGTCCATCTCACGCGACTCCGCGACGGCACCCGTCGAGTGACCCACGTGACGGAGGTGCAGGGTATGGAAGGCGACATCGTGACCCTCCAGGACGCCTTCCTGTTCGATTTCTCCGCGGGAGTGGACGCCAACGGACGCTTCCTCGGCAAGCCGATTCCGACCGGAGTCCGGCCAAGGTTCACCGAGCGATTCGCCGATCTCGGCATCAAACTGAGCGCCGGAGTGTTCGGCCAGAATTACGGCAAGAGGTGATGGCGGCATGGATTCACCTGTGGTTCTCGCCGCCGGCCTCACCGCCTGTTACGCGGCCCTCGCCCTAGTTGCCGTCCTCTTTGCGAGGTCACGACGCACGGTGTCACTCACCCGCCGTCGTCCCGAGGTCGAGACCAGCGCGTCGGCGCTGTCGAAACTCACGGATGGCGCAGTCGGTGCCATCAACCGGAGCCTGCACGGGCGGCAGTTGCGATTTATCACGGCCGACAAGTTCGAACAGGCCGGCCTGAAGATCCGCGCTGCGGACTTCCTCCTCATGTGCGGGGCTGCCTTCCTGGTCTTCGGCGTTCTGGGATTCCTTCTCGGAGGCCTAGTCATCGCCATCCTGCTAGCGCTTTTCGCCCCTCTCGTGATGTTCGTCTGGCTTAATCTCAAGGCCTCCCGGCGACAGGCGAAGTTCGCAGAACAGCTTCCCGATACCTTGCAGATGCTGGCTGGCAGCATGCGAGCCGGTCACAGCCTCCTTCGTGCCGTGGACGGCGCCGCCGAAGAGTCGGAGGCACCGATGAGCGAAGAACTTCGCCGAGTCGTGAACGAGACGAGGATTGGCCGCGATCTCGTCGATTCCCTGCTGGACACAGCGGGACGCATGAAGAGCCAGGATTTCCTGTGGGTCACTCAGGCCATCGAGACGCAGCGAGAAGTCGGCGGAAATCTCGCCGAGCTCCTCCAGAACGTGAACGAAACGATCCTGGACCGAGCCAAGCTTGCACGGCAGGTCAAGGCGCTCAGCGCGGAGGGGAAGATGTCCGCGATCGTTCTGGTCGCCCTCCCGATCGTGATGCTCGTCCTGATCTCTTGGCTCAACCCCAAGTACGGGAGCATCTTCTTCACCACTTTTCAGGGCTGGATCATGCTCGCAGTCGCGGCCGTCCTCCTGGGCATCGGAAGTGTGTGGCTCATGCGACTCATCAAGCCGAAGTACTGAGGTGCTTACCATGTCTCCCTTGTTGTTGGGATCCATCGCCGCAATCGTCCTGCCGCTGAGCTTCATCACGTGGAGCGTTGTCGGGACGGACCGCTCCGCCCGCAAGATGATCGTGCGGAATCTCGGCCTAGCCCATGAAGAGGCCTCAAAGTCGACCTCCGTTCCGGCCGCGCTCCTCAACGCCTCCCGCAAACTCACGCCGAATCGCTATTCCGCGTGGCTGGATCGGAAGCTTGCCGGCGCGGGGAGGCCCAAAGCCTGGCCACTGGGGCGAGTCCTGGCCGTCAAGCCACTTCTTGCGTTCGTGGGATTCGTCCTCGGTTTTCTGCTCTTCGTCAAGAACCCCTCGCCACAGCTCTTCCTCGTCATGGTGGCCATCACCGCCGTCGCCTATTTCCTCCCGGACATCCTCCTGAGCAACACCGCCCAGAAGCGCCGGCAGGCCATGCAGATCGCCCTGCCGAACATGCTGGACCAGATGCTCATTTCGGTGGAGGCGGGCATCGGCTTCGAGGGCGCCATGGACCGCGCCGCCCACAACAGCAGCGGACCACTCGCCGACGAATTCGTGCGAACGCTTCAGGACATTCAGGTCGGTCGGGCTCGCCGCGAGGCCTACCAGGACCTCGCCGCCCGCACGTCCTTCCCAGAGCTTCGCTCGTTCGTTCGCTCCATCGTCCAAGCCGACCAATACGGCATCGCGATCGCCAACGTCTTGCGCTCTCAAGCAGTCGAAATGCGCATCAA
The DNA here is from genome assembly GCF_047759905.1 of Sinomonas sp. G460-2. Classification (NCBI taxonomy): domain Bacteria; kingdom Bacillati; phylum Actinomycetota; class Actinomycetes; order Micrococcales; family Micrococcaceae; genus Sinomonas; species Sinomonas sp. G460-2. Next base: position 14,233 of record NZ_JBKZWT010000047.1, read on the forward strand.
ACGGCGGCAGCGTGCAGAGGAACACGCCATGAAGATTCCGGTGAAGATCCTCTTCCCGCTCATCTTCTCGATCCTTCCGGCCCTCTTCGTCATCATCCTGGGGCCGACGATCTTCAGCATCATCAAGATGTTCGGGTAAGGAGCAATGCCATGGAATTCGACGAAGCGCCCTCTCCCAGTTCACCTGAGCGCGGCGCCACCGCTACGGAGTATGCGCTCCTGTGCGGCTTCATTGCCATGGTCATCATGGTCGGTGTAGGCATCTTCGGCTCGGCCCTCAATGGCTACTACGGGCAGGTGACCAGCACTGTGAGGGCGGCCCTCGGGATGCCCTGACGCCGATCCCTCTGACAGCCCAGGGCTCTTCGCCTGAGGCTCCTATGGCCGGAGTCCTCTCCCCGTACCCAGAGCGGGGAGGGGGCTCCACATGAGTGTCACCGCTTGCCAGCTAGCTGCGCCCAAACCAGGTTTCGAGTGGACGGGAGAACGGGGAGATATGCAGTCCACACCGATTGCAGGAATGCATTTGCGGAGCCTCACGGGCCTTCGCTTCTATGCGGCCATCGCGGTGGTTGCGTACCACTTCTACCTCTACTTCTCCCCTCTGGGCCGCGACGTTTCAGCCGTCGCCTATGGATTCACCGGCGTAAGTTTCTTCTTCATCTTGTCTGGATTTGTCTTGGCGTGGGCCCATCAGGACGGCGATCGCCCCACGGCGTTCTACTGGAATCGCTTTGCACGGGTCTGGCCGCTGCACGCACTGACAACGCTTCTGGCCATCTTCGCCCCACCGATCTCCGAGCCGACCACGGTGTGGCCGGCGCTGCCGTTCGTCCTGACGCTGACGCAGTCGTGGACCCCTATCGGAGGCTACATGGCGACCACCTTCAACGGAGTTTCGTGGTCGCTCTCGTGCGAGACGTTCTTCTACCTCTTGTTCCCGGCATTGATAGGAGCCCTCGGCAGGCAACGTCGCCTACCGATCGTCGCCGTAAGCGTCTTCGGAGCGATGACCGCGGTGGCCATTTTCATGATGCTCGCCCTTCCAGGGGGCGCCGCGAACTATCTCCTGGGCACCATTCCGCTCTACAGACTGGGCGAATTCATCGTCGGTGTCAGCTTGGCAGTCATCCTCAAGCGCGGATGGCGCCCTCCGTTTACCCTCGGTCATGCGGCTGGCCTGGCCGCAGTCCTCTACATGTTCCTGCTCGCCGCCTCGTTCATCACGTCTGGCACGCCGGGCGACATCCCGGTTATCTATGCCAATCTGACGATGGCCCCCGGCTTCGTAGCGATCATCGCCGCCGCTGCGGCCAACGACATCGAAGGCAGGGCCGGCGCGCTCGGGTCCACGACCATGGTTCGGCTCGGACGCTGGTCGTTCGCGCTGTACTTGATTCATGAGCTGGTCATCAGAACCGCCAGGCCGTTGGTGGACGGGCTGGCCGAAGGTTGGGCGTTCGCGGCTTCCGTGGTCGTGGCAGCCGTGGCGGTGGCACTTTCGGGTGTGCTGCATGAGTTCGTCGAGCGTCCGGTGGAACGGCTGCTCAGGTCATGGGGACCCCTGCGGAAGCCTGCCGCGGCATCGGTCCCGGCCGAATCACAGGCCGGTTAATCCCCCACTTTTCCGCAGCGCAATGCAAGGAAAAGCACCGTTCCCTGCCTCTTCCCGAGGCTTCCCCAAGCTTCGCCCCAGAAACGTACCCGCGGCGAGCGGAGGCTCCTACCTTCGATAGTGGAGCTGGCAGTCGGGCCAGCCGACATCCCCCACACAGGAGCCAGACACCATGCTTTCTCTCATCGCCTCCCTCCACGTCCTGGGCATCAAGACCAAGGAGCGCCTCCTCTCGGGCGAGAAGGGCGCCACCGCCGTCGAGTACGGCATCATGGTGGCCCTCATCGCCGTCGTCATCATCGTCGCGGTGACCCTCCTCGGCGGCAACCTCAAGGCCATGTTCAACAACGTCGCGGGCCAGGTTCCCACGACCAACCCGTGATCCGTACCGACGCCCGGGCCTGGCGCTGAGCCAAGCCCGGGCGTCGCTTGTGTCCAAAGCGACACGCCCCCTTGCCTTGCCCCGGACCGAGGAGTCCCCATGACCGCCCAGCATCGCGAGCGCGGAGCCGCCGCAGTCGAGTTCGCGCTCGTGCTGCCGGTTCTGCTCGTGTTGGTGCTGGGCATCATCGACTTCGGCCGGGTCTTCAGCGCACAACAAACCCTCACGTACGCGGCTCGCGCTGGCGCCAGGGTCATGGTGCTCCAGAACAGCCAAAGCGCGGCGGTCTCCGCGGCACAGAACGCTGCGGCACCGCTCGGCCAGCTCGCAACCTCCGCATTCAGCGTCTCGCCGTCGCAGTGCTCGCCCGGCACCCAGGTGACCTTCACGGTCTCCTTCACGGTCACGGGCACGGGCTTCTTCGGCAACTTCCCACTCACAGGAACGGGGGTCATGCTGTGCGGCGGCTGATTGAGACGAACGACGGCGCGCTGCACCGCGAGCGCGGTGCCGTCGCCGTGGTCACGGCGCTCCTCCTGACTGTGCTGCTCGCCGTGGGCGCGCTCGCGGTCGACGGCGGGATGCTCTACGCGAAGCGCGCCCAGCTGCAGAGCGGGGCGGACGCGGCGGCCATCGCGGTCGCGCAGAAGTGCGCCAAGTCGCTCACGGACCCCCAATGCTCTGCGACGTCTACGCTCGCCACGTCCTTGGCACAGTCGAACATGCAGGCCAACCAAGCGGGCATCGCCTCGCTCACGATCAACACGACTGCGCAAACAGTCACGGCCACCACGCAGCCCCTCCAGCCCGGGATGCAGCCCGGTTCGGTGTCGCTGTTCCTCGCCCAGACGCTCGGCATCACGAGCGCAACGCTGGGCGCGGCGGCCTCCGCCGCGTGGGGCAGCCCGAGCACGGGGCTCGCGGCTTTCCCGCTGACGTTCTCCGTCTGCCAGGTGCAAGGCCAGATCAATGGCGGCGCCCAGCTCCTCCAAGACCACGGGGTCGGTGCGAACGCGAGCTGCAACTACGGTCCGTCGGGCCAGTTCGTGCCGGGAGGCTTCGGCTGGCTCGTCCAGAACCCGGGCCAGTGCGGGGCAACGATCAACGTCGCCCAGTCGGAAGCCGGCAGCAGCCCCGGCAACAGCGGGCCGTCGAACTGCGAGGCCGTCTACCAGCAGTGGATCACCGCTCTGCAGAATGGACAGCAGGCCATTGTCCTCCTGCCCATCTTCACGGCCGTCAACGGCACGGGAAGCTCGGCGGTCTATACGCTCGCGGGCTTCGCGGCCTACAGCGTCATCGGCTGGAAGTTCAGCGGCGGAACCACCGCCCCCTATGTCTACAACAATCAGCCGTCGAACGTCTCGAGCTCCCTGTGGTGCACCGGCAGCTGCCGCGGCATCATCGGCCAGTTCATCACGTACGTCACCCTGGACAACACCTACCAGGTTGGCCCCTCGACGCCCTTCGGCGCCACCATCGTTCGCCTCACCCAATAGTTCCCCTTCACCCGTCAGTCCACCCCCTCGCACCTCAGGAGCATCGTGAAGTCCAGACTCGTTGCCGGCGCCGCAGCCCTCGTTGCGGCCATCATCGGCGTGGTTCTGGTGATCTCGTACGCCAACGCCGCCGATTCCCGCGCCCAGGCGGGCATGAAGCCCACCGACGTTCTTGTCGTCACCAAGGCGGTGCCGCAGGGCACCACGATCGACAAGCTCGGCGACTCAGTGCAGCTCAAGACGCTGCCGGCCGAGGCGATCGCCCCCACGGCGCTCCATTCGCTCGACGGCATGTCCGGAAAGGTCGTCTCCACGGCCCTCCAGCCCGGCGAACAGCTCCTCTCGGACCGCCTCGCGGATCCCAGCAGCCTCACGGCGCCCGGCACGGTCCCGGTCCCCGCAGGCCTGCAGGAGGTCTCGTTCCAGCTGAGCCCGGACCGCGCGGTGGGCGGGCGCCTCCAGGCAGGGGACGTGGTCGGGATCTTCCTCTCCTTCGACCACGGTGCGGTCTCCTCCGGCGGCCCCGAAAGCACGGCCCTCGTCTACCACACGGTGCTCATTACGAACGTGCAGGGAGCCCAGACGGCCGACAGCTCGAGTTCAAGCTCGAGCTCATCCTCGACCAAGCCGGCTGCCACGCCGCTCATGATCACGGCTGCCGTGACCGACGCGCAGGCCACGAAGATCGTCTTCTCCGCTCAGTACGGAACCATCTGGCTGAGCAAGGAGCAGGCCAACTCCCCGCAGGGCAACTCGGGCACGATCGACCGATCGAAGGTGTACCAATGAGCCGCTTCGTCCTCATCTCCCCCAGCGCCGACTTCGCCGAGCGCATGCGGGCAGCGGTCGACGGCGCCCTCCCGGGCGGCGTCTACACCGTCGCCACCGAGGAACTCCCCGAGCAGCCCGAGCAGATCTTCGCGCTCCTCGGCGGGATGCGCCCCGCCGTCGTCGTCCTTGGCCCGGGCGTGCCGCTCGACGGCGCGCTCCGGCTCGCCACCGTGTTCGATGTCCGCTTCCCTGACGTCGCGGTGCTGCTCGCGGCCGACGCCGACGCCGACCTCATGCTCCAGGCCATGCGGGCCGGCGTGCGGGACGTCGTGTCCCCCGGCGTCGAGCCTCAGCAGCTCAGGGTCGTCCTGCAGCGCTCGGTCCAGCTCACGGAGGGCCGGCGCAGCGACACCGAGCCCGCGGAGGACGGCACGCGCCGCGGCCGCGTGATCGGGGTCTTCTCACCCAAGGGAGGCGTAGGCAAGACGACGCTCGCCACGAACATCGCCGTGGGCCTCGGCAAGACGGCGCCCATGAACGTGGTCATCGTCGACCTGGACCTCCAGTTCGGAGATGTCGCGTCGGGGCTCGACCTCGACCCCGAGCACACGGTGACGGACGCCGTGACCCGTGCGGCGGCCCAGGACTCGATGGTGCTCAAGGCGTTCCTCACGCTGCACCCGGCCGGGATCTACGCGCTCTGCGCGCCCCGCGACCCGATCGAGGCGGACGGCATCGAGGCCGAGCAGGTGAGCCGGCTCATCCGCCAGCTCGCGGACCAGTTCGACTACGTCGTGGTCGACACGGCGCCAGGGCTCGGCGAGTGCACGCTCGCCGCGCTCGAGGAGTGCACAGACGGCGTGTGGGTCACGGGCATGGACGTGCCCGGGGTCCGCGGGCTCCGGTCGAGCCTCGACGTGCTCGGCCGCCTGGGCCTGCTCCCCGAGGCCCGCCACCTCGTGCTCAACATGGCCGACCCCAAGGCTGGCCTGAGCGTCCGCGACGTCGAGGCCACCGTGGGCGTGCCCGTGGACGTGAGCGTGCCCCGCTCGCACACGATTTCCTACTCGACCAATCGCGGCGTGCCCGTTCTCCAGTCCCCCCGCCGAGGCGACAAGGCGAGCTCGGCCCTCGGCGAGGTCGTCGATCGATTCACACCGGAAGGCGCCGCCCGTCTGCGCCGTCGACTCCACCGGAGGGTAGTGGTCTCGTGAAGCTC
>NZ_JBKZWT010000470.1:0-2054 GCF_047759905.1 Sinomonas sp. G460-2
CCTGCGCCGCGAGGCGCGGGACGGGGGCCCAGTTCGTGCGCGACCCGTGAGGCGGTCTTGGCTGCCCTCGGCGTCAGCGTTGGATGATCAGGACGCGAGCGACGCGTCGAGCGTGATCGTGATGCCGGTGAGAGCCTGGCTCACGGGGCAGCCCGCCTTCGCGGCAGCTGCGATCTGCTGGAACTCGTCCTCGGAGATGCCGGGGACCTTTGCGGTCACCGTGAGCTTGCTCGTCGTGATGCCCGTGCCCGGGACGAAGTCGACGTCGGCCTGGGTCCGGATCTCGTCGGCCGTGTAGCCGGCCTCGGCCAGCCCGTTGCTGAACGCCATCGAGAAGCAGGCCGAGTGGGCCGCCGCGATGAGCTCTTCGGGGCTCGTCTTGCCGTTGGACTCTGCGCTGCGCGCCTTCCACGTGACGTCGTACGTGCCGAGGCCCGAGGTGTCGAGGGTCGTCTGCCCGGCGCCCTCCATGAGGTTGCCGTTCCAGACGGTGTGGGCGGTGCGGATCGTGGCCATACTGCGCTCCTTCGCTTGTTGATGGGCTGAGAGAGTGAACTGGCCCGGCCATCGTAGGCACAAGGCGACCCCGCTCGCGTTTCGGAGGGCGGCCGGGCGGGTGAAGGGTGGCCGGGCGGGGTTAGAAGGGGTGGCCGGGTGGGGTTAGAAGGGGTGGCCGGGCGGGGTTAGAAGGGGTGGCCGGGCGGGGTTAGAAGGGGTGGCCGGGCGGGGTTAGAAGGGGTGGCCGGGCGGGGTTAGAAGGGGTGGCCGGGCGGGTTGAGGGCGGTCGGGTGGGTTCGAAGAACCTGCCCCAGCCAGCCTCGTTAGGGCCAGATCGTGGCGACGGCGATGTTGAGCAGCGCGAGGCCGCCGACGGCGTGAGCGACGCCGGGCGCGACCGGCTCGCCCGCCTTGCGGCGGCGGTTGCCCACGAACGCGAGCGCGCCGACCACGATGGCGACGACGAACTTGACGATGAGCTTGGGATAGTCCGGGGTGGGCCAGTTGGGGACCGTGCTGACCATGACCGGCAGGAGACCTGCCAGGATGATGCCCGTCACGAGCTGAGTCATGGCGCCGTCGAACTGCCGCGCGCCGACAGTCGGGGCCTTCATGTTGGCGATCCACGGTCCGACGATCATGGCCGCCCCAACAATGTGGACGAAGACGACGATGCTGAAGACGACAGTCATGGTCCCGATTCTAGTGTTGGCGCAGGGCCGCCCCGCCCGGTTCACGGGGGAGCCGGGGTACCAAGTGGATAACGAATGAGGGCGGAGGCCCGACCCTGGGGATCGGGCCTCCACCCTCAGCGATTCGCTGGCTGGCGGGCCGCTTTCAGAGGCCGAGATCGGCCTCGAACGCGCCACCCTCAAGCCGCGCGCGGAGCGTCTGCAGGAAGCGTCCTGCGTCCGCGCCGTCGACGAGGCGGTGGTCGTACGTGAGCGAGAGGTACATCATCGAGCGGATCGAGATGACGTCGTCGCCCTCGGCGTTCTGCGTGACCCACGGGCGCTTCACGATCGCACCCGTGCCGAGGATCGCAACCTGCGGCTGGTTGATGATCGGCGTGTCGAACAGCGCGCCAACCGAGCCGATGTTGGTGATGCTGAACGTGCCGCCCGAGAGTTCGTCCGGTCCGATCTTGCCGCTGCGCGTGCGCCCCGCGACGTCGGCGATGCGGCCCGCGAGGCCAGCCAGGTTGAGGTCACCCGCGTTGTTGATGACCGGGACGAGGAGACCCTTCTCGGTGTCCACCGCAATCGCGAGGTGCTCCGCGTTGTGGTAAGTGATCTCCTGCTTGTCCTCGTTGTACTCCGCGTTGAGCTTCGGGTGCTGCTTGAGCGCCTCGGCCACGGCCTTCGCGATGAACGGGAGGAACGTGAGCTTGACGCCGTTCTGGGCCAGGAATGCGCCCTTGGCCCGGTCGCGAAGCTTCGCGATCTTCGTCATGTCGACCTCGTGGACCTGCGTGAGCTGGGTCGAGGTGTCGAGCGACTCGCGCATGCGGCGTGCGATCACCTGGCGGATCCGCGGAGCCTTCTCCGTGGTGCCGC
>NZ_JBKZWT010000471.1:0-2045 GCF_047759905.1 Sinomonas sp. G460-2
GAGGGCGCCTGCGGAGGCGAGCGCCTCGAGCTGCTCGGCATTGAGGCCCGTGCGGCGCGAGAGCTCCGTGAGCTCGCGGAACGGGCCGTTCGCGTCGCGCTCCGCGACGATCCTCTCGGCGAGGTCCTGGCCGAGGCCCGTCACGCTGGAGAGCCCGAGACGCACGGCGTGGGACGCGTCCCGGCGATGGGCGGGGCCGTCGTCGGGCGCGTTCTGGTCGAACCCGCCGATCCTCGGCTGGAACAGCTCAAGGCACGCGCCGAGCCCACCGCGCTCCGGGGCGGCGCCGTTGCGTCCGGCGCCCTCGCCGTCGTCGAGCTCGAGGCACGCGTCGGCGCGCGAGAGCAGGATGTCGGGTCGCAGCACGTGCACGCCATGCCGCCGCGCGTCGGCCACAAGCGTCTGCGGCGAGTAGAAGCCCATGGGCTGGGCCCGCAGGAGCGCCGCGAGGAACGCGCCCGGGTAGTGCAGCTTGAGCCACGAGCTCGCGTACACGAGCACCCCGAAGCTGATCGAGTGGGACTCCGCGAAGCCGAAGTCCGCGAACGCCGCGATCTGCGTGTACACGGACCTGGCCTCCTCCGGGGTGAGGCCGTTCGCCGCCATGCCAGCGAAGAGCTTCTCGCGGAGGCTCCCGATCTTCTCGACCCCGCGCTTGGACCCCATGGCCCGGCGCAGCAGGTCGGCGTCCTCGGCGCTGCAGCCCCCGATCGCCATGGCCATCTGCATGAGCTGCTCCTGGAACAGGGGCACGCCGAGGGTCCGCTCGAGCACGGGCTCGAGGAGGGGGTGCGGATACGTGACCTTCTCTTCGCCCGCCCGGCGGCGGATGTACGGATGCACGGCGCCGCCCTGGATGGGCCCGGGCCGGATGAGCGCGATCTCGACCACGAGGTCGTAGAACGAGCGCGGCCGCAGGCGCGGGAGCGTGCTCATCTGCGCGCGGGACTCCACCTGAAACACGCCCACGGAGTCCGCTCGGCACAGCATGTCGTAGACCGCGGGCTCCTCCTTCGGGATGTCCTCGATGCGCCAGCGCTCGCCGAAGTTCTCGTCCACGAGGTCGAAGCAGTACTGGAGCGCCGCGAGCATGCCGAGGCCCAAGAGGTCGAACTTGACGAGCCCCATCCACTCGCAGTCGTCCTTGTCCCACTGCAGCACGGTGCGGTTCTCCATGCGCGCGTGCTCGATCGGCACGACCTCGCCCACGGGCCGCTCGGTGAGGACCATGCCGCCCGAGTGGATGCCGAGGTGCCTCGGGTAGCCGAGGAGCTGCTCGGCGAGGCCGAGGACGCGAGCCGGGACGCCGTCGTCGTCCGCTTCGCCCTCAGAGCGCTCGCCCTCTGAGCGCGCGGCGGCCGAGAGCGCGTCCCACCGCTCGAGCCGCTTGGACCACGCGTCCTGCTGCCCCTGGCTGTAGCCGAACGCCTTCGCGACGTCCCGCACGGCGTTCTTGGGCCGGTAGCTCACGACGTTCGCGACCTGCGCCGCGTTGCCCCGCCCGTACTTCGCGTAGACGTGCTGGATGACCTCCTCGCGCCGATCGGAATCGAAGTCGACGTCGATGTCCGGCTCCTCCTCGCGCAGGCTCGAGAGGAACCGCTCGAACGGCAGCTTGTACGCGATGCTGTCCACGGCCGTGATGCTCAGGAAGTAGCACACGGCGGAGTTCGCGGCGGACCCGCGGCCCTGGCACAGGATGCCCTGGCTCCGCGCGAACTGCACGATCTCGTAGACGATGAGGAAATACCCCGGGAAGTCCTTTCGCTCGATGACGTCGAGCTCCTGCTCGACGCGCCTCCGCACGTCCTCGGGCGGCACCGGGCCCCGCCAGCCGGCGCCCTGAGTCCCGTAGCGCTCCGTGATGCCGTGGTCCACGAGCTCCCGCAGGTACGACATCGGGGTGTGACCGTCCGGGACCTCCTGCTTGGGAAGCTTCGGGCGGGCCGAGCGGAGCGGGAACGCGAGCTCCTCGGCGAGGCGCACCGTGTTCTCGACGGCGCCCGGATAGCGCGCGAAGCGGCGGGCCATCTCCTCGCCGCTGC
>NZ_JBKZWT010000472.1:0-2044 GCF_047759905.1 Sinomonas sp. G460-2
CCCCGCGGAAGCCTCCTCGGGGCGCAGGGCGCGAGTGGCGTGTGCGTTCGACGTTGTGCTGAGCACCTCGGTGGCCCCGGCCGCCGAGCCCGGCCCGAGCTCGCGGTCGAGCCGCAGGAAGCTCTCGACCTCGGCCGCTGTGGGCCGATCGGTGGGATTCCGCGCGAGCATGTGCGGGAGCAGCGTGGTCCACGGCTCGCCGAGGTCGGCCGGGAGCCGCGGGTCGCGGTGGAGACGTGCGACGGCGGATTCGACGGCCCCGCCCGGGAACTCGACCACGCCCGTGAGGCATTCGAGGAGCACGAGCCCGAGCGAGTACACGTCCGAGGCGGCGCCCACGGCCTCGCCGCGGGCCTGTTCGGGGCTCAGGTAGCTCGCGGTGCCGATCGTCGTGTTCGTGGCCGTGAGGCGCGCGGCGTCGGCGAGCCGCGCGATGCCGAAGTCCGTGAGCTTCGCGGGGCGCCGGGTGGCGCGCAGCGCATGGGGCATGAGGATGTTGGCGGGCTTGATGTCGCGGTGGACCACGCTGAGCCCGTGGAGGTAGGCCAGCCCGGCGGTGAGATCGATGCCCAGGAGGCGGACCTCGTCGGAGGGGAGGGGGCCGGACGCGAGCCGACCCCGCAGGTCGGTGCCGTCCACGAACTCCATGACCAGGTACGTGACGTTCGGCGTGCCGTCGCTGCTCGTCTCGGTTCCCGCATCGAAGAGATGGACGAGGCTCGGGTGGCTGAGGCGGGCGAGGACTTCCATCTCGCCGCGGCGCCGCAGCTCGTGCTGTGGGTCCGGGGTGTGGGTGCGGAAGGTCTTCACGGCCACTGTGCGGCCCAAGACCTCGTCCCGTGCGCGGTGTACCGTCGCCATCGCTCCGCTGCCCGCGACCTCCAGGAGCCGGTACCGCCCGCCCACGAGGGAAGACTTGAGCCCGGCGTCGCTCTCGGCCACGTTCTGCCTTTCGCCCGGACTTCGTTCCCGCCCAAGCCTAGTCGAGCCGGGGCTCGCTCGGTGCAGCGAGTTCCTCTGGCGGGCGGAGTGACGCGACGGATGCGAGCACGAGGCCGAGCCCCACCTCGAACTCGTCGGCGAAGTCGTAGCCGCCCGGCATGACGACCTCCCGCATGAACTCTTCGAGGTGTGGGAAGCCCTGACCCAACTGGTTCGTCCCCGCCTGACCCTCGAGCATGGACGCCGCCATCCCGGCGGCCGATTCGGCGTCGAACGGGAGCGCCTGCTCCTGGACCACGAACCCGAACACGAACGCGTCGAGGAGCGCGTAGGCGTGCCCCGCGTCGCGCACGCCGAAGCCCGCGCCGCGGAGGTAGCCCAACACGGTGTCGTGGTGGCGCAGATTGGCGAGCCCCGGCGTCGACCGTGATTCGAGGAGTGGCAACGCCCAGGGGTGGCGGTGCAGCGCGGCGCGCTGGGAGCGCGCCCGTGCGCCGAGGCCGGAACGCCAGTCTCCGGATGGCAGCGAGATCTCCGCGAAGACGGAATCGACCATCTCGTCGAGGAGCGCGGTCTTGTTTGGCACGTGGTGGTAGAGGGACATGGCCTCGACGCCGAGCGTCTCGCCGAGTCGGCGCATGCTGAGGCGATCGATCCCCTCCGCGTCGGCCAGCGAGACGGCCCGAGCGATGATCGCGCCCCGGCTCAGGTTTGTGCCGCGCTTCGTGCTTCCGGACATGCGTTCCCCCCTTGACTCGCTTACACCGTAAGGCTACCGTTTCTTACATCGTAAGGTTCGCAATCGGAGGCAGCCATGTCACGCGAAGCCAGCACCCAGACCCCCATCACCCAAACTGCACTCTCGGCGGCACGCGAGGGCGTTCCGTCGGTCCCGGAGCGCATGACCGCGATCGTCCAAGAGCGCTACGCCGACAGCTTCGTCTCGTCGCTCACGCTCGGCGAGGTAGCGGTCCCGGCACCGGGCCGCGGCGAGGTCCTCGTGCGGGTGGACGCTGCCGGCGTCGACCGCGGGGTGTGGCACCTCGCCACCGGGAAGCCGTACGCCATCCGCCTCGCGAGTGGATTCTCCCGCCCGCGCTCG
>NZ_JBKZWT010000473.1:0-2040 GCF_047759905.1 Sinomonas sp. G460-2
CTCGCTGCCTCCGACGCGCTGGTCCTCGTCCCCGAGGACGTCACCGTGCTGCCCGCCGGCGCCGACGTGGAAGTATGGCTGTTGTGAACGAGTCCCCTCAACGCGATGCCGAGACGAGCACACACCTCACCCACGTCCGCGCGGACGGCAGCGCGCACATGGTCGACGTGAGCCACAAGCCGGAGACGAGCCGCGAGGCGACCGCGCAGGCCGTCCTGCGGACCACTCCCGAGGTTCTGGCCCTCCTCGGCGAGGGCGGGCTCCCGAAGGGCGACGCGCTCGCCGTCGCCCGCGTCGCGGGCATCATGGCCGCCAAGAAGACCCCAGAGCTCATCCCGCTGTGCCACCCGCTCCCCATCTCGAAGGTGACGGTCGACTTCGAGCTCAGCGAGGCGTTCGTGCGCGTGCTCGCGACCGTCAAGACCCGGGGTGTGACCGGCGTCGAGATGGAGGCGCTCACCGCGGCGACCGTCGCGGCGCTCGGCGTCTACGACATGGTCAAGGCCGTGGATCATCACGCCGTCATCTCGGACATCAAGGTGCTCGCGAAGAGCGGCGGGAAGAGCGGCGACTGGTCGCTCGGGGATCCCGGGCCGTTGGTGGGCGAGCCGTGATGCGGCGCGCGGGGATCGTCATCGCGTCGACGCGCGCTGCGACGGGCGTCTACGAGGACCGCTCGGCGCCCATCATCGCGGACTGGCTCGCGGAGCACGGCTTCGAGGTCATCCCTGCGGCCGTGGTGCCCGACGGACCGTCCGTCGGCGCGGCGCTGCGTGCTCTGCTCGCGCTCGCGCCCACCGTGGTCGTGACGAGCGGCGGCACGGGCCTGAGCCCGGACGACGTGACGCCGGAGGAGACGCGGCCACTCCTCGACCGCGAGGTACCCGGGATCATGGAGGCATTGCGGCGCGCGGGCGCGGCCAAGACCCCGCTCGCGGCACTGAGTCGCGGCTACGCGGGCGTCTCGGGGGCCACGTTCGTCGTGAACCTGCCTGGCTCGCCGTCCGGCGTGATGGACGGTCTTTCCGTGCTCGACCCCCTCATCGGGCACCTGTGCGACCAGCTGGAGGGAAACCATGGCCACTGACGCACGCGTGGACATCGTCAACGCCGAGGTGACGCCCGATCCAATCGACGAGGTCGCGGCGCGTCGGGCCGTCGACGCCCCCGACGCCGGCGCCGTCGTCTCCTTCGCCGGGATCGTGCGCGACCATGACGAGGGCCGGGGCGTCCTACGGCTCTCCTACACCGCCCACCCGACCGCCGGGGCCACGCTTCGTCGGGTCGTCGACGCCGTCGTCGCGGAGCATCTCGAGCGGTACGGCCCGTCGGAACGGGCCATGCGGGTGTGGATCGCGCACCGCATCGGCGAGCTCGGTGTGGGCGACGTCGCGTTCGTGTGCGCCGTCTCGTCGGCACATCGCGGCGAGGCATTCCGGCTCTGCTCGGAGCTCGTGGACCGCGTGAAGGCCGAGGTGCCCATCTGGAAAGAGCAGTTCTTCGACGACGGCGGCAAAGAGTGGGTCGCCGCGCTGGGCTGAACGTTCAGGCGCTGGGCTGAGTCTTCGGGCTGATTTCTGGGCGCTGCGCTCCGATAGGCTTTTGGCATGACAGAACGACTTCCGGTGGCAGTGCTGGGCGCGAGCGGGCGCATGGGATCCGAGGCGGTCAAGGCCGTCCGGGCGGCGCCGGATCTGGAGCTTGTCGCAGCGCTCGGGCGGGGCGACACCCTCGACTCAATCGTCGACGCCGGAGCCCGCTACGTCGTGGACCTCACCGTCCCGGATTCCACCGAAGCGAACGTGCGCTTCGCCGTCGAGCACGGGATCCACGCCGTGGTCGGCACCACCGGATGGACCGCCGCGCGGCTCGACTCGCTCCGAGCGCTCCTCGCCGAGCACCCTGAGACCGGTGTCCTGATTGCCCCCAACTTTGCTCTCGGCTCGGTGCTCGCCTCCGCGTTCGCGGCGAAGGCCGCGCGGTACTTCGAATCGGTCGAGATCATCGAGCTGCACCACCCGGACAAGGTCGACGCGCCTT